>NZ_JAGYFX010000030.1:0-62167 GCF_019946615.1 Pseudomonas sp. BF-R-01 | reverse complement strand
ATCGCCACCATCGTCGCGACGCCCGAGAAGGACACGCCCTGCACCAGCGGCAACTGACAACCGAAAAACGGTAAACCGAGGGTCTGCAGCAATGTTGCCAAGCCCCCCGCAAACAATGAAGCAGCAATCAACAAACCGATGTCCGCCGGCGAGAGCCCGGCCGCCTGGCCGATGATCAAAGGCACCGCGACAATGCCGCCGTACATGGTCAGAACGTGTTGCAGGCCGTAAGCCATATTCGCGCCGACACCGAGGTTTTCGTCCTCAGGCCGTTGGTGTGAAACATGGGGCGTTTTCATGGTTGGGGGGTTCCCTGGTTTTTGTTATGCGCACACTGTATGCAAGACTCAGGACAAATGTCTATAGAGTTGTATACAACTCATCAGTCAGATTATGGACATGTGTCCATGCAGTCCTTTCCCTGCGCTGTTTCCCCCTCCAAAAAAACATTTGAAATACATCCTTCCTGCGCCTTCTCCCCCGCCCGCTAGTCTTTGGCATTCCAAGCGACCGCCGGCACGGACGCCTCTCGCTTATACATATAAAGTATGCATAATGAAGTCATTCGAGATTCAGTTTCACAAGGCAAAGAACGCAGCTAACAAATTAAAGCACCAAGGGATCAGCCTCGCGGAGACCGAGGCCGTGTTTTATGACGAGAGAGCCCTCTCGCTGGAGGACAACCATCACGATGAGCAGCGGTGGATCATCATGGGGCTGGATGCCAAAGGTCGATTGTTGGTCGTTGCGTACACCTGGCGCGAGCCGAATTTCGTTCGAATCATTTCCGCGCGCGTCGCTACCAAAAATGAACGGCGCCGATATCTGGAGGCTTGAACCATGAAAGACGAATACGATTTCAGTAACGCCAAACGCGGAGCGGTTGCCTCGAGCAAAGGCAAAACCCGCATCACCATCATGCTCGACGATGTCGTGTTAGACGCGGCGCGCCTCGCCGCCGAGAGCGAAGGTTTCGGTTATCAGACGGTGATCAACAACACCTTGCGCAAGGCCTTGCTCGACGATGGAAGCAAGAGCGCAGCGGCCATCCCGAACACCGCTGTTGTAAATGCCGGACATTTCAAAGAAGGGATAACGGCCGCTGAGCTAAAAAGCCTGGAAAAAAAACTATCGGAGGTGCTCAGTGAAATTCATCGCGTGATGAAGCCTTGAGCTACGCCGCCACGATCAACCGCGCAAGCACTTGTTTGAGCGTTGCGTGCTCCGGCACCCGAATCCCGAACTCGCGCCCCAGCAACCCGACCAGCTCATCCACATCCGTCACCTGCAGGCGTTCGCTCTCGCCGCCCATCCGGTGAATCGCAAAACTGCCGTTGTTGAGCGTGCGCCGCCAGCCTTCTCCCGTTCGCGCCACCATCAACTGCCTGGCAAAAGACGATTCGGGGTGGGTCGAGACGTACCAGTTGCCGACGGCGAAATCGATGTCTTCCTGCCGTTGCAGGTCGAAGATGTACATCGCCCGCCACTCACCCGCAACGTTGGCGCGCAAGGTGTAGCCATCGGCATGTTGCTCGATGCGATAGGGCTCGTGGGGCGTGCGCTGTTCGGCCGGGGTATCGAGCAGCAGCGGTGCCGTAGGCACCATGCCACCGAAGCCGACATCGGTGATGTAGCGCACGTCATCCAGGATGACCAGGCTCAAGCGGTGTGTCCTGGCCGTCCACGCGCCCTCGGGTTGGCCCATGACCACTCGGCCGGAGATGCCACGGGCATTGAAGCCCAGCGCCTGAAGCAGCGCCAGAAACAGATTGTTCAGTTCGTAGCAGTAACCACCACGACCATCGTGCAGGACTTTTTGCTCGATGGACGGCAGATCGATGAGCACTGGCTCGCCTGACAGCGTGGTGAGGTTTTCAAACGGGAATGCGCCGGTGTGACGCAGTTGCAGTTGACGCAGGGTATCCAGGGTCGGCGCCGGTGGCGCATCGAAACCCAGGCTTTGCAGGTACAACGCAAGATTGCTCAGGCGTGGCTCGCTCATTGCTCGGTCCTTATGCAGTGGCCGCAGATCTCTGTGCCGATGGCCGCCATGTATAAGGGATAAAACGGTACGACCGACAATTGATTTCACCAATCGCCACACGACGATTAGCCCTGCCAGTTGCGTCAGCCGTCGGAACTACGGCGTAATAGGCGCCCGACGCCTGCCTGATCTGCCGAGAAAATCGACATCATGGAAACACCGCTGGAAGGCAACAGAATCTGCCTGCGCCCACTGCAATACGCCGATGCCGATGCGCTGGTACACGCCGCCGAAGATGGCGAGCTGTGGAACCTGACTGTCACCGTCGTGCCCTCCCCGACCACGGTGCACAGCTACCTGAAAAAAGCCCTCGACGGACGGGATGCAGGCACTGTTCTGCCCTACGTCATCGTGCTCAAGGACACCGGCGAGGTCATCGGTTCGACGCGCTTCTGGAAAATCGACCAGCTCAATCGCAAGCTCGAAATCGGCAGCAGCTGGATCTCGGCCCGCTGGCAAAAAACCTTCGTCAACACCGAAGCCAAATACCTGATGCTGCGGTACGCCTTCGACGTGCTGGACTGCGTGCGGGTGCAGTTCACCACCGACGAGAACAATCAGAAGTCGCGCAACGCAATCCTCAGGCTCGGCGCGCAACAGGAAGGTATCGTGCGTCACGAACGGATCATGCCGGACGGACGCAAGCGCAACTCGGTGCGGTTCAGCATCATCGATGATGAATGGCCGATGGTACGTCAGCGGCTCGAACAAAAACTTGCCGACTACAGCCTTCGCTAATCCGCACAGACCGCTCGCGCCTGAGTCGTCTTAACGATCCGAGCGCATCAACTCCTCGATCCCGCCGTCGATGGACAGCACCGCCGAACGGTTTCGCCCTGAATGCTTGGCCTGATACAAGGCGGCGTCCGCACGCCCGATGAACACTTCGGTGCTGTCCAGCCGCGTGGGCACAAACGAATAGCAGCCAAGGCTGACCGTGACGAAACCGTTGGGCGAACCGCTGTGGCTGATGTTTTTGGCCATGACGGCGCGACGGATATGCTCGGCAATGAGCATCGCACCGTGAATATCGGTATCCGGCAGCAACACTGCGAACTCCTCACCACCGTACCGCACCGCCAGATCGGCTTTTCGATGGCAGCAACTCTTCACCGCCCGTGCCACTTGTGCCAGGCAATGGTCCCCCGCCACGTGGCCATAAGCGTCGTTGTAGCGCTTGAAGTAATCGATATCGAGCATGATCAGGCTCAATGAGCTCGACTGACGGATGCCACGGCCGAACTCGATGTCCAACGCCTGCTCGAACAGTCGGCGATTGGCCAGGCCGGTCAGGCTGTCGTGGGTCGCGATGAGCTTCAGCGCCTCCTTGGCCTTGCGCAAATCCGCCTCGACCTGCTCGCCGAGGCGAACCTGGCGCACGAACACCCAGCCGAACAAGCCAATGCCCAGCACGACAAGGGCAACGATGACGCTGGATCGAAACGCAGTGTCGTACCAACCCTTGAGAATCGAATCCCTGGACGATGCCGCCGACACCACCAGCGGATAGGCGTCGAGCTGTCGGTAGCCATACAACCGCACGGTGCCGTCGACCACCGAACGGAACGTTGCATTGCCGGAGGGCGCGTTGGGCAGCAACGTCTGAAAGATCTCGCCATTGGCCAACGACGAGCCAATCTGCGCTTCGACAAACGGCCGGCGCGCCAGCAACGTCCCGTCGGTCAGCCCCAAAAACATCGAGCCATTGTCATCAAGGCTGAAGCTTTTGAAGAACTGGTCGAAGTAGGACATCTTGATGCCGGCCAGCAACACGCCCTGGAAATGGCCGTTTTTATCGTTGATGCGCTTGGAGACGGGAATGATCCACTCGCCATTCTCACGACTGCGAATGGCCGGCCCGATGTGCGCCACGGACGATACGTTCTGCTGGTGATACATAAAGTATTCGCGGTCCGCCACGCCTCGACCACGAGGCAGATCCGCAAAAGAGGTCACGATCCACTGGCCCTTCTGGTCAAACAGCAAGATCCCGTGCAATTGATTCAGCGCCTGCACCCGCTGGGCGAACGTTTTCTGAAGACGTGGGCGCTGCGGCGGACCGTAGCCGTCGGCCTGAATCCAGTCAACCAGACTGGTCAACACCAGGTCGGCTTTCATGAAGGTGTCTTCGGCTTGCTGCGCCATGGCTCGCGTCAGGTTCGATGACGCCACTTCGGCCACGGCCAGATCGTGCCGGCGCGATTGCTCCAGTTGCAGGTAAAGCAAACCGCACAGGCACAGGCACACCACAGCAATGAACAGCATCGCTGCCTTGCGCAGCGGTAACCGTTTCAAAGCAACGCCAGTGGCGATGTGCGGGTCGTTTTGGAGATTAGGCAAAGCTCATCCTGCAAGGGTAAGGCATGGGCGAAGGCCCAAAACCCTTATATTTTGCGAGCTTAGTCTACGCCGTAGTGAGGGGCAATCGTCCTTTGGACAGTCTGCGCATCGCACTGTGCAAATGCGCCCGCGCGCTTTCGGCATCCCCCAGGCGCATTTGTTCGTAGGCGCGCCGGGCAATCGGCTCGGGCACAGGCTTGAGATCGCGCTGGGTCGCCATCGCCATCAGTTGCACCTGGGCGGCACGTTCGAGGTAATACAGATCATCCCACGCCTCGGCGATGGTCGGTCCGGCGACAATCACACCATGGTTTTTCAGAAACAGAATGTCGGCATTGCCCATGACACTGGCGATCCGGTCGCCTTCGGATTCATCGAGGGCCAGGCCGTTGTAGTCCTCGTCCACCGCCGTGCGGCCGTAAAATTTCAATGCCGTCTGCCCCAGCCACAACAGCGGTGGGCCTTGCAGCAAACATAACGCCGTGGCGTGAGGCATGTGCGTATGAAACGCCACTTTCACCCTTGGCAGCTGTTGGTGCAGGCGGGCGTGAATGTAAAACGCGGTCGCTTCAGGTTGCCCTTCGCCGGCCACGACATTGCCGTGAAAGTCGCAAACCAGAAGATTTTCAGCGCTGACTTCTTCGAAGGCATAACCGTAGGGGTTCACAAAAAACAGATCATCCCGGCCCGGCACCATCGCGGAAAAGTGGTTGCAGATCCCCTCCTCCAGACCGTGCAGCGCCGCGAGCTGGAAGCACGCTGCCAGTTCCGTGCGCGCGGTGATGGCCGCCTGCGAATCCAGATTCAGCTCGGTGTAACGGGTGGGACGGGAACCACCTGCAAGGGTGTGTGCCATGGCAATGACTCCGGGTTTACCAGCCAAGGGATTTGAACAAGGGCACGACTTGATCCAGCGTGTTTACTGTCGCATCGGGCTGGTAGTCCGGCAGCAATTGCCGACCGGTGCCGCGATCGACCCACACGCAGCGAAAGTGCATGTCCCGCGCGGCGGTGTGGTCCAGCGTCGGGCTGGCGCAGATGTGCACCACTTGATCACGTGTCACGCCCAGTTGCTCGTGAGCGTAGTCGAACAGTCGCGGATCCGGCTTGTAAGCACCGGCCTGCTGCGCGGTGATCACCCGATCGATGTGCCCGCCCAGTTGCGCAACGTTGCCGGCGATGATGTCGTCATCGGTGTTGGACACAATGCACAGCTTGAAACCCATCGCCTTGAGCCGGGCGAGGGTCTCGATCACTTCCGGAAACGGCGGCATCCGCGGGATCGCCGCGGCCAGGCGCAGACTGTCTTCGGGGGCACTCGCCAACGCCAGTTCTTCCAGGGCGAGATGCAACCCGCTAGTGCTCAACTCACGGAACGAGCGATGCGGCGGCATCTGTTCCAGCCGGTGTTCATGCCGGTCGTACACCTCGATCAGGCGATCGACATCAACGCTGTGATCCCCCTTGTCGCGCAAGATGTCCGCCACCACGGCTTTCAAGCCCTCATCCCACTGAATCAACGTGCCGTAGCAATCGAAGGTCAGCCACTTGGGGCGCGGGGTGATTGTGAGTGTCATGTTCGTTTCCTCTGAAGGGTGATCTTCAGGTTAAGAGCGATCAGTGATAGTGTGAAATTAAATTAATAACGACATGTCAGTGATAAATCGAATATCAAGAGGCCGCCATGCTCGATCTCGAATTGCTCAAGACCTTCGTTTGCGTGGCGGACGAAGGCAGCTTCACCCGCGCCGCCGAACGCGTGCACCGGACCCAATCCACCGTAAGCCAACAGGTGCGCAAACTCGAAGAACTGGTCGGGCATGCGCTGCTGTTGCGTGACCGAACCGGGCAGAACATCAGCGTGACCGAGCATGGCGAGATGCTGATTCACTACGCACGGCGCTTGCTGGCCCTGTCCTCGGAGGCAGTGGAAGCCTTGGCCAGCGACCTCGACCTGGAAATCCTGCGCATCGGCGTACCGGAAGATTTCGATGCCCGGCGCATAGCCGTGATCCTTGCCGGCTTCAACCGGGCCAGGCCTGAAGCGCGCCTGGAAACCGTCAGCGGCATGAGCACCGATCTCAAGCAAAAACTCGCGGCGGGCACCCTCGATATTGCCGTGGTCAAACGCGAACCGGACAGCGGCCCCTGCTGGGCGGCGTGGCCGGAAACGCTGGTGTGGGTCAAGGGTGCGGGGGTCGACTCGGCCAACGGGGTATTGCCCTTGGCCCTGTTCCCACAGGGCTGCATTTATCGGCAACGGGCGATCCGTCTGCTGGATGTGGCGCAGCGGCCCTGGCGCGTTGCGTTTGGCAGTCACAGCCTGACGGGCATTCAGGCGGCGGTGGCCTCCGGGTTGGGCGTGTCGGTGCTGCCCGCTTCGGCGGTGTTGCCTGAGCATCGCGTGTGCAGCGATCTGCCCGAACTGCCGCCGACCGAGTTGGCGCTGATCAGCCGGGAAGGCACGTTGACTGGATTGCAACGTGCCTTGGTGGCGTTTTTGCAGGAGGAGCTGGGCAAGGCATGAGCAAGAAGACTGCGTGCAGGTACCGAACGGTTGACACCGGTTGAAGCTCGCGCAAAAAAACGGGTGCCTCAAGAGCACCCACATTCATGAAGCACAGGTAATCCTTAGAGCATCCTGTCGACTTCATCCAACGTCACCCGGGGAATAAGTTCGCCAGGAATCCTTGAAGAGCCGGACAAGTTGTAAACCTGAAAATCATCATTCACGACGTACTTCGACAGGATTTTGAACGAGGGCAGAATTCTCGTAAAAAAATGCTGATCGAGCATGCACGGTGATGCGTCGGCATCATCTTCTTCATAAAAACGCCGCACTGACTGATTCAAGTCGACACCCACCAGAAACACCTTATTAAAACCTGCGTGGTAGGCAATTTGCAGCGCCAGATAGGCCACCGTGCGCGCATCAAAAAAGCCGCGCTTGAGGTTCTTGCTGAACCCCAGGGTTCTGTTGCGACCGTTTCCAAGCCTGCGACTTCTGATGAGTTCCTTATCACCCCTGAAGACCAGGTCACTCCAGGAAAGCTTGGGCGCCTTGGTCAGCAGGTACAGGTCCCCTTCGGGCATCACGGCCGAACGCCGGATGTGCTCTTCCCACACGACAACCCGTTCACTGAGGTGCATCCCCGCCGCCAGCAATTCGGGCTGCTCCCGGTAAAAGGCAATGTCGGTGCAGGCATAAAAGAACGGCTTGATATCGGTACCGATGAACTTCGAGATGGCCCCGTTCATGGTGATCATCGGAATGTCTGCGTAGTTCTCCAGCGGAAAATCCTTGGCGGTTGCCCCCGAGGCAATGATGAACACCGGCCCTTTTTGAATGTTGCGGCACTCATCGAGGTCATGCACATGAGGCAAACCTGCAATGGGTACCGAGTTTTCTGGCACAACATCCATCTTCACTGTCCCTGTTCCTTTGGGTCTTTTTCATTGTGGTAGTTTTCAACCATGGCGCAAACCGCGTCGCTGCAGCCGCTGCGGACTGGCTTCGCCGAATGAACAGGAACCGCCCTCAACAACTGTGGCGCCCTGCTACTCGCCAGTGCTTTTTTGCCCGGCCGCCAGCGCAGGCGGTCCTGCCTGCTGCCATTGCGGAGCAGGCAGTTCCGAACGCAGATTCAATCCCCGCAGAACCGCAGAGTCGTACCCGTAGACATCGGGCTTGAACATCACGCGACCATCATTACTCAGGTCCACCGTCCAGTAAGCCAACAGCACCGGCACCTTGACGGGAAGCCGGATGTTTTCAGTCTTGCCGTTGGCCAACTGCGCCTGGATCCCGGCGCTGTTCCAATGCACCGGATCGTTGAACAACAGCTCCACCAACTGCAGCGGGTTCTCGACCCGGATGCAGCCTGAACTGGTAGCGCGGCGAGATTGAGCAAACAACTCGCGATGCGGCGTGTCGTGCAGATAAATCGCGTATTCATTGGGAAACCGGATCACAACCTGGCCCAGCGAGTTGTCCGGTCCGGCATCCTGTCGCAGCGTAACGCCGCGCGGGTTGGACCAATCGACCGTCGATGGGTCGAGCAAGTTCCCTTCACGGTCAATGGGCTTGATTCGGTTGGCGGCAAGGTAGCCGGGATTTTTCTGAATCTTGGGCAGCATGTCCTTGACCAGAATGGTCGGGGGCACGGTCCAGGTAGGGTTGAACGTGACGTAAGTAATCTCTGACTGGAACACCGGCGTACTGCGAAACGGTTTGCCGACTTGCACACGAGAACGCCAGATCGGCTTGCCGTCGCGGTAGAGCGCAACTTTGTAACCAGCTATGTCAACGATGACAAAAGTGCCCTGAAGTTTGTACAGCAACCAACGCGCACGCTCCATGTTCACCCGAACCTGGTCGATCCGCGCATCAACCGACACATTCAACGCCGCGAGCGTCGCCGCCCCGGCGACACCGTCCGCGCCCAGGTATTGTTCGGCTTGATACTTTTTGACCGCCGCGGTGACGACAGCGTCGTAGTCGCTACGTGGTTTCAACTGTGGGGCCAGATAACCACCGGCCGCCAAACGGGCTCGCAGCTGCGCGACCGCAGGTTCGTCCATACCAGGCTTGAGCGACTTGTCTTCGGCAACCTTCGGCCAGCCACCCGCATCCCGGACCTTGCGCAGTTGTGCCAAACCCATGCGCAAGCTGCCATAAACCGCTTCTTGCGGTGGCGCTTGAGCAAATGCCCGGGCGACGTCATGGCTGTCGAGGGCGGCGAAGAAGGTGTTCACGTCTTCACGCGGATCGACGCCGACCGGGTCGAAATTCCAATGAATGTCCAGGCGCGAAGGGTCGACTTTGCCGCGCCGCAATTGCAGGAGCGCGGCGATGAACGTCCGCGTGGCGACGACATCGAAACTCGCCCGCTGCGCCGGGGTTTGCATCGACGCTCGTGCCTTGGCCAATTCATCAATATGAAAATCTGCCGGCTCCAGACCATCCGCTTGCGTGTTGCCCAGGCTTTTCAGCAACTGGGCGACATCACTGTCTTGTGTCCACGCTGCGCGATAGCTGCGATGCATATAGAAATCCATGACCACACGGTTGACGTCTACCCGTTGATGCCTGGGGGATGTGAGCAGCGGCGGAAACGCCGAAGCCAACGGCGCCAGCATGCTTTGAATCGTCTGACCGACGATGTCATCCACTGCAGCCTCACTGGCGTTGATAGATGTAGATGACTGCTCGATCGGCGAAGTTTGCGCAATCGCTGCACCGCTGATCAGAAAGCCCATAAAAAATACACGGCTTATGACGAATAACCTTGTTAACTGCCCCATGGATAATCCTTAATCTCCCGCATTCACCGGCTAGCCGCGCTCTCGCTGCTAGACTCGAAACAATCATGATGAGACACGCATATGGCGCTAGACCGCTTCGGCTTCCTAATTACGGCCCTGCTGCTGAGTTCAACGTCAGTCACGGCAGCCTACGCCGACTCACTTGAAGCCGCTTTGGTCAAAGCCGCTCCAAACGCTAACGCCAAGGTGATTGCACTGGCCGTCCGTGCCTCTCAATGCAGCTTGGCCCAAGGTGCCGCACCTGTCCAAAGACTTGCCGTCATCGATTACTCCCTGCCCTCCACCGAACAACGCCTTTGGGTGTTTGACCTTAAACAGCGCAAATTACTGTTTCACGAATTGGTTGCCCACGGTCGCAACAGCGGCGAGAACATGGCGGTCAAGTTTTCCAATCAAAACGAAAGCTTCGCCACCAGCCTGGGCTTGTATCGCACGCAGTCAAGTTACGTCGGGCAGAACGGTTATTCGTTGCGCATGGAAGGACTCGAACCGGGCTTCAACGACAACGCCTTCGACCGGGCGATCGTCATTCATGGCGCGCCTTATGTCAGCCCGGTGCTTGCACGGGCAAACGGGCGGATTGGCCGCAGCCTCGGTTGCCCGGCGGTACGGCCGGCGATTGCGCACAAGCTGATTGACTCGATGAAAGACGGCCAACTGTTGTTTTCGTACTACCCGGATCAGCGCTGGCTGAAAAAGTCTTCGTATATCAATTGCGGTAGCAGGACGGTGGCGTCGACCGCCAAGCCTTCCACCAACCGTTGAACACCACGTTGAAACTGTCAAAACTGTAATCCCCGCTTCAGTCTGCTGAAAGGCATCGCCCGTTAGCCTCGTCGTCAAGTTGTCTCCCAACTGACGGACCGGGAATAAAAACGGCATGCACTCCAACACTTCAAGACGCACCTTCGTAAAGGGGCTGGCCGCGGGCGGATTGCTCGGCGGCCTCGGGTTATGGCGCACGCCTGTGTGGGCGCTCCCCCGTCCTGGCGAACCGCAGATGCTCACCGGCAGCGATTTCGAGCTGTTCATCGGCGAAACCCCGGTCAACATCACCGGCAATCCGCGCACCGCGATGACCATCAACGGCGGCATTCCCGGCCCGCTGCTGCGCTGGCGTGAAGGCGACACGGTCACGCTGCGGGTGAAGAACCGGCTCAAGGAAACCACCTCCATTCACTGGCACGGCATTTTGCTGCCGGCCAACATGGACGGCGTGCCGGGCCTGAGTTTTCACGGCATCGAACCGGGCGGCGTGTACGTCTATCAATTTCAGGTCCGGCAGAACGGCACTTACTGGTATCACAGCCATTCGGGCCTTCAGGAGCAGTCCGGCGTTTACGGCCCGCTGGTGATCGACGCCAAGGAGCCGGAACCCTTTGAGTACGACCGCGATTACGTGGTGATGCTGACCGACTGGACCGACGAAGACGCGGCCAGCCTGATGAACACCCTGAAAAAGCAATCCGATTACTACAACTACAACAAGCGCACCGTGGGCGATTTCATCGACGACGTCAGCAAAAACGGTTGGGCCGCCACGGTCGCCGATCGAAAGATGTGGGCCGAAATGAAGATGAATCCCACAGACCTCGCCGACGTCAGCGGCGCCACTTACACCTATTTAATGAACGGCCAGGCGCCGGACTCGAACTGGACGGGCGTGTTCCGGCCAGGTGAAAAACTGCGACTGCGGTTTATCAACGGTTCGGCCATGACCTACTTCGACGTGCGCATTCCCGGCCTGAAAATGACGGTGGTCGCGGCGGACGGGCTGCATGTCAAACCGGTGAGCGTCGATGAATTCCGCATTGCGGTGGCCGAGACCTTTGATGTGATTGTCGAGCCGACGCAGGACGCTTATACCGTGTTCGCCCAGTCGATGGATCGCACCGGTTATGCGCGCGGCACGCTGGCGATGAAGGCGGGTTTGTCCGCGCCTGTGCCTGCACTCGATCCGCGACCGTTGGTGAGCATGGACGACATGGGCATGGGCGGGATGGATCACGGCAGCATGGCCGGCATGGACCACAGTGCGATGGGTGGCATGCAAGCGCATCCCGCGACGGAAAACGACAACCCGCTGGTGGACATGCAAGCCATGAGCACCTCGCCGAAACTCGACGATCCCGGCCTTGGCTTGCGCAACAACGGCCGCCGCGTCCTGACCTATTCCGACCTGCGCAGCACCTTCGAAGACCCGGACGGCCGCGACCCGGGCCGCACCCTCGAACTGCACCTCACCGGCCACATGGAAAAGTTCGCGTGGTCGTTCAACGGCGTGAAATTCTCCGATGCCGAACCGCTGCGCCTCAAGTACGGCGAGCGCGTGCGCATCGTGCTGGTCAACGACACGATGATGACCCACCCCATCCACCTGCACGGCATGTGGAGCGACCTCGAAGACGAGAACGGCGAGTTCATGGTGCGCAAACACACCATCGACATGCCCCCCGGCTCCCGACGCAGTTACCGGGTGACCGCCGACGCACTCGGCCGCTGGGCCTATCACTGCCACCTCCTGTACCACATGGAAATGGGCATGTTCCGTGAAGTTCGCGTGGAAGAATGAGGCGCTACCCATGACCAGACTTACATCGATTTTTCTCGCCGTTTGCACAACGGGCCTGACGCTTTCTTCGGCGAGCGCCGCCACCAGCGACATGCAGAACATGGATCACAGCCAGATGCCGGGCATGGATCATGGCCAGATGCAGGGCATGGACCATAGCCAGATGCAAAGCATGGACGACGGCCAGATGCAGCCCGCCGCACCCACTGAAAGCCGCACGCCGACCCCGCCGCTGACCGATGCCGACCGCGCCGCCGTGTTTGTCAGCCCCGGCGGCCATAACGTGCATGATTCTGCACTCAATCACTACTTCCTCGCCGACAAACTCGAATGGCAGGACGCCGACGACGGCAGCGCGCTGGCCTGGGATTTATCGGGATGGATCGGCGGTGATATCGATCGCCTGTGGCTGCGATCCGAAGGCGAGCGCAGCAACGGCAAAACCGAAGACGCGGAAGTCCAGGCGCTATGGGGTCACGCGATCTCGCCGTGGTGGGATGTGGTGAGCGGCGTGCGCCAGGACTTCAAACCCGGCGCCCCGCAAACCTGGGCCGCGTTCGGCGTGCAAGGCATGGCGCTGTACAACTTCGAAGCCGAAGCCACGGCGTTCATCGGCGAAGGCGGCCAGAGCGCGGTGCGGCTGGAAGGTGACTACGACATCCTGCTGACCAACCGGCTCATTTTGCAGCCGACCGCCGAGCTGAACATTTACGGCAAAAACGATCCGCAGCGGGGCATTGGTTCCGGGCTCTCCAACACCGAAGCCGGACTGCGGTTGCGCTATGAAATTCGCCGGGAAATCGCCCCCTACATCGGCGTGACCTGGAACCGCACCTACGGCAAAACCGCCGATTTCGCCAAAGATGATGGCGAGGATCGCAGTGAAGCACGCGTCGTTCTCGGCGTTCGGCTGTGGTTCTGATCGCACTCACATCACCATCAAAAAAAACCGCTTCGAGCGGTAAAGAGGCCTTGCATGCGCACAATGAAAACCACCGCTGTTGTCATCGGCTTGCTCATGAGCACACTGGCTCAGGCGCACCCGAAACTGCTCTCCTCCACACCGGCCGAAGGTGCGGATGGCGCGGCACCGAGCACGATCGAACTGCACTTTTCCGAAAGCCTCATGACCCAGTTTTCCGGCGCGAAACTGGTCATGACCGAAATGCCAGGCATGGCGCATTCCCCGATGTCGATGAAAGCCAAAGTCACCGGCGGCAGCGACCCGAAAACCATGCTCATCACCCCGCTCTCGCCGTTGCCCGCCGGCAGCTACAAAGTCGAATGGCGCGCGGTGTCTTCGGACACTCACCCGATCACCGGCAACGTTACGTTCAAAGTGAAGTGATTGATGAGCGACTGGGTCAGCATTGCACTGCGGTTTGGGTTGTATGTGGATTTGATGGTGCCGTTTGGGCTGGGTTTGTTCGGGCTCTACAGCCTTGCGGGCCGGGAGCGGGTGTCCGGGGCGGTGCTGCCGTTTCGGCCGATCCTTCAGGTGACGGCCGCGTTCGGCGTGCTGTTGTCCGTGGCGGGCATGCTGACGATGGTGAGTGCGATGAGCGGAGAGTCGGACTTCACCGAGCTGCGCCCGCATGTCCAGATGATGGTGTTCGAGACGGATTTCGGGTTGGCCTGGGCAGCGCGCATCACCGTGCTGGTTATCGCCGGTTTGGCGGTTACGCTCAATGACCGTGCGCCGGGATTCAGCCTGCTGATTGCGTCTTTTGCCGGCGCTATCGCCTTGGCCAGCCTGGCCTGGAGCGGTCATGGGGCGATGGACGAAGGCAGCCGTCGTTATTGGCATTTTGCGATGGATATTCTGCATCTGCTGGCGGCAGGCGCGTGGCTGGGTGCGCTGGTAGCGTTTGTGCTGATGGCGAAAATCAACGCGCTGAAAACCGCAGAGCGCATCAGGTTACTGGCTCGGGCCGTCGCTCGATTTGAATCGGTGGGCGCGGTGATCGTGGTCATCATCACGGTCACGGGCATCGTGAATTACCTGTTCATCGTCGGGCCGAAGCTTGATGACTTGTTGCTAAGTACCTATGGGATTTTGCTGTTTATCAAAGTGGGGTTGTTTGCCGGGATGCTGGTGCTCGCCGCGTTGAACCGGTTTCACCTTGGGCCGTTTCTGGAGCGGTCGTTACGGGAGGGGAAATACGAAGTTGCCGCCAACGCGTTGCGACGCAGCATGGTTGTTGAGTTGGCGCTCGCGGTGTTGATTGTGGGGCTGGTGGCCTGGTTGGGAACGCTGAGTCCGGAAATGGAGGCCGCTGCGCAATAGCCAATCGGGCAGCAGAATCCGAAGTACTTATAACCATCAGCAGGAAAAATTAAGTACTCTCAGCCCCAATCCATCACGGAAGTCGGGTACACATGAAAACCAATAAATGCACAGTAATACTCGGTAGCCTGCTCGCAGTATCGTTCGGCGCCCAGGCCGAACAATCGCACCTGGACAGCGTCATTCAGCAAGGCCAACTACGCGTGTGCACCACGGGCGATTACAAGCCCTACACGTTCAAAGCCGAGAACGGCGAATACTCGGGCATCGACATCGCCATGGCCCGCTCGCTGGCCGACAGCCTTGGCGTCAAGGTCGAGTGGGTACCGACCACCTGGAAAACCCTGATGCCCGACATGCTGGCGGGCAAATGCGACATCGGCATGGGCGGGATCTCCGTCACCCTGGAACGGCAGAAAAAAGCCTTCTTCAGCACCACGCTGGACGTCGACGGCAAAATCCCGTTGGTGCGCTGCGAAGATCAGGCGAAGTATCAGACCGTCGAGCAAATCAACCAGCCTTCGGTTCGCTTGGTCGAACCGGCCGGCGGCACCAACGAAGCGTTCGTTCACGCCTTCCTGCCCAAGGCGCAATTGAGCCTTCACGACAACGTGACCATCTTCCAGGAGCTGCTGGACAAGAAGGCGGATGTGATGATCACCGATGCGTCGGAGGCGTTGTATCAGCAAAAACTCAAACCCGGTTTGTGCGCGGTGAATCCAGGCCAGTACATGCAGTACGGTGAGAAAGCTTATTTATTGCCGCGAGACGACATGACGTGGAAGTTGTACGTCGATCAATGGCTGCACCTGGCCAAAGTGACGGGCAACTACCAGAAAGTTTTAGGCCAGTGGATCGCCACGCCCGAGACTAAATAGGCTTATTTCAGGTAACAGCTGGGCGAACAGGCAACGGCAGGATTACCGCGCCGTTGCCGGTCAGTCGTCGTGCAACAGTCCCGAACCGTATTCACCGAAGCTGCTGCCCAATGCACTGCCATGGAAGTTCAGCTGACTGTGGCTATTGGTCGGGCCAGGACCGAAGCCGGCGGACGGCTCGAGGTCTTCTGAATAGTCGTTATGGGTGCTGACGCCCGAACAGCCGCTCAACAGCAGCGCACCACCGATCAGCAAGACTTTGAAGAGGTTCGAGATCATTTTTCAGGTTCCCTGTGGCCGGAGGTGGGGTGATGCAATCTTCAGTGTCCATCCTAGGCTGCGAACCCGGCAGCATCGTGAAACTTCACGCAGCGACAGCATTTGTTCAGGTATTCCGATTTCCCGAGCCCTCCAAAAAGGCTGTGGACGGTGGTGTTCGCAAGTTCGACAGGCTGCTGCAGCTGCTAAGCTCTGCGTTCAGTGCCCGCACAAAAAACAACATCCGCCGCGAGAGAAAGGAAGCATTGAATGAGTGGAATCACCGTTGATGACAAACATCGTCTTGCCCTGGTTGACGCATTGCGCTGTTTTGCATGCTTCTGGGTGGTTCTGTTTCATTTATCCGAAGGAAATCACATCCCAACCCTGCTGGCAGCCATTCCAGGCTGGTTGAAATACATGGTCTTTGACGCAGGCCATTTGGGAGTGCCTATATTTTTCGTACTAAGCGGCATTGTCATGGCGACCACGACATCCCGGGTGCCAATGAATAACGTGAACGCCACAAACTTTGTGGCACGTCGCCTGGTACGCCTCGCCCCTCCCTACTACGCCGCCATTGCACTGGGCGTGGCCGTGATCGCCGTAAAACACATGCTTGGGCAACCCGGAATCGAAATCCCCGGCGTGACGGCCATACTCGCCCACGTGCTGTTTCTCCAAGATTTCCTTGGCATCAGAAACATCATCACGGTGTTCTGGACCCTGTGTATCGAGGTGCAGTTCTACATCTTTTTTGCGGTGCTGCTGTGGTTAGCCGATCGTGCTGGAGAGGGTGTAACACCCAAGCGTCGCAACCTCTGGATTTGGGGCAGCGCATTGCTGGCGCTGCTGTGGCCCGCCGGGATAATTCATGCGATAGGCTGGAAAGGCGGATTTATTGCGTTCTGGTTCAGCTTCATGGCCGGGGTGCTGTGCGCTCAAACCCTGAGCGGCACTAAACAAAGCCATTACATCGCCATTGGTTACTGTGCATTGGCGCTTGTTATCGGTCTTGCAACTAAAAACTCATTCACCATTGCTGCCGGGTTGACGGGCTTACTGTTCTGCTTCCTGGTTAATCGCTCCACCACGCTGGGTTTTATATCCAGCTACCCCGTGCAGAAAATTGCCCTGATTTCCTACAGCCTGTACTTGTTCCATTCTCCTGTGACCGGTTTCTTCATGCGCGTTTACCGGGCTTTCATGCCAACCGGCCTTTTCTCGGATGCACTGGCCGCCGTCCTGATCATTGCAACGTGCATCGCATTCTCGGCCATGGCCTATCTATTGTTCGAACGTCCCGCCATCGCGTGGAGCAGACGCATCAAGTTCAAGCGGCCTGATGCCGTCGTTCTGAATCGTACGTAAAGTCAGGCCAACCTGAGTCGCCCGCTCGCGGTCACAGACAGGGCTTGTCGGTGGTAGTGAACTCCAGAAATGAAAAAACCTCGCTTTGGCGAGGTTTTTTACATAACAAGGATCGACGTCAGAAAGCCTCGACAGGCTTCTTGGCCTGCTGAGCCATTTTGTGCTCATCGAGTTTCGGGAAAGAAAATTTGATGATGATCATGGACTCATCGCCCTCACCAGAAACAATCAAATCAGCCCCTCGAATGTTGTCAGGCGCTGATGCCACCACGCTATGAGCGCTAGAAGCACCACTGGCCGAGGTAATTCCTTCAAAAAAGGTGTAGGTCAAATCGTTGGCGGCCAAAGCAACACTCTCGTAATTCGAGAGCTTGGCGGCGTATTCATCTTTGTTTTTTACTTTGCCTGCGAGATCAACAAGGTCCAACACCGATTTCCCATCAGTCAGTGCAAGCAGACCAAACGTCTTGGAAAGAGCGCCAATTGACCGTGCGAACACATCGCGATCGTAGGGCGTAAACAGCGAAACAATAACCAGTTTGTCACCACTGAAAACTAGACTCGCTGTGAATTTATGATCGATAAAACCCACATCGTCGAGACACCTTGCAGTAGCTCCCACATCTGCTGAGCAGTCATAGAAGCCCGCGGCCTCGGTGTAATTCGCGAGAGGACTGTCATAGGCGTAACTTTTAAACAGGTTGTCACTGGCAAGAGCACTCTGCATTCCAGTGATAGCTCCCATAGAGGCTAGCGCTATGGCAAAAATTCTTTTTGGCATGGACTCCCTTCCTAAACGCACATCGAAATTGATAGCCAGATGCTATCAGGTGCGTATCAGATCTGTCTTCCTCAATCCCGGAGCGTCACGCCTCCAGCCTGCTTGCGGTCGAAAGTCTGGCTTTCCTGATAAACTGTGCGCCCGTCCCTATTGATCCGTATCTGCGCCGTGTAGGCCGTCGAGTTGTCCTTGCGCTTGCGTGATGTGATCGTGCCCATTTCCAGTTGCTACCTGCGGAATTCGCTTGCTACTTCATGGCAATCGACGTTCAACAACAAGGAAAATGGGTAAAAACCGCCGTATAAAAGATCAGTACCAATGACCGTCGAAAAACCTGAAGCACCCGTAACGACTAGCCTTTCGCGCTCTGAGCCTTCCCGCCGCTTCAGTGTGGCGCCGATGATGGATTGGACAATCTCATTCTGAAAGCCTTACAGACTAAGCCTTTCATGCCATCTGCTTTTTCAGCGTACCTCTTTCGTACCACCGTTCGCGCATTTCCAGCTGTCGCTTGCAAATTTTGACGCGGCCCGAGATTTTCTTTGAATGCACCCTTAGCCGATGGCTCACCCCAAAAAAAACACGTCACCACTTAGTGGTGACCACGATGTTGTTCTCGCTGGTTTAGCTGGACGAGCCTGACGAGCACCGCGTGCAGGCCTAGCTTGTCGGGCCCCCCTCGCTGGACGAGCATGCCGCGCAGGGCGGGATGGCCCACCGCCACAACTCGGAGTGAAAAGCACAGCATGACCATGCGAGTCGCGAATCCACCCATCGATGAACCACCCGAGATGCGCCCCCGAGTAAGCATAGATGGACTCATCTGAAATCCAGGCCACCGGCCTTCCGCTATACAGGTAAATAGCAGGGTGTTCCTGCTCGTCATCAAACCAGGCCACCGCCCGGCCCTGTCGATCATAGAAAGTCACATAAGCCACAAGACTGCCCCTCTCCTTCCGAAACGTGATCCGAAGCATAGCTCGGCAATGAGCATTAGATACGCGGATCACACATCACCTGGCGGTACGATTCAATCAGTGGATTTCAGGCAGTCAGAACGCACAACCGGATTGACACTCGCCTCTGAAGCCGGTGACTATTCGCAACCCCTTATGCATGGACCGCCCATGAGATCCCGAGACATCTTCACCCCTGGCCGATTCCCAAGCCACACTTTCGTCGACGACCATCTGTTGACCAAGAAAACAACGCTCGAAAATGCCTTGGACACTGGGTCCATGCTCATCTCCGTATCGGGCCCCTCTAAATCCGGAAAAACCGTATTCATTGAACAGTCAATCGGCAAGGACAATATTGTTCAGGTAACGGGCGCGGGCATCACATCCGTGGAAGGGTTGTGGAAAAGGGTTTTTGATTTGCTGGGCACAGATTTAGCCCTTACGAAGACAATAACCGCCGCCACTACAAATGGATTCAGCGGCAAGGGGAGCGCTGACGCTAGCATTTTAGTTGCAAAAGCCAGCGCAGAAATAAGCGCCACCCACCAGTCGACAGATAGTGAAGCCGCTACACTTGATAACACTACCGACTATTTGCAACTGCTAATTGATGAGTTCGCAGGCAGCGACACCACTATTTTTATCGATGACTTTCACTACATTCCACGTGAAACTCAATCAGAAATCGCGAAGCAAATTAAAGAAGCAATACGTAGCGACGTTAAATTTATTGTCGCGTCGGTACCCTACCACGCAGACGATGTAATTCGCAGTAATCCAGACCTCCGAGGACGCATCGTATCCATCGACTTTGGCTACTGGCAATTAGGGCATTTGAAGAAAATTGCGGTGAAAGGGTTTACCGCTTTGGGCGTCACATTTGACGCGGCGATGATCCAGACACTGGCTGAACAAGCAGCGGGCTCCCCCCAGCTCATGCAGTATCTTTGCCTGAATGCTTGCTATGCCATTGGTGTACGAGAAGCAACAACCCAAACAAATAAGTTGCCTCACAACAAAAAGCTTCTTGAAACTATTTGCAAAAGCACTGTTCTTTCAACGGACTATAGTTCAGTAGTCGAAAAAATGATGGAGGGGCCTCGAATTCGAGGTTCCGATCGCATTAGCCATCCGCTGAAAGACGGAACAAACGGCGACGTTTATTCAATTTTAATCCGGTGCTTAGCGCTAGATCCTCCACAACTAACTTTGCGGTACGACGATCTTGTATTGCGGGTAAAATCCATTTGCATGAATCAGACGCCTAGCGGCTCCAGCATCACAGGAGCATGCAGCCACATGGCAAGAATTGCTAACGATGCTGCAGGCGAGAACATTATTGAGTGGGACGGGGATAACGATGTCCTCGACGTTCGTGACCCTTACTTGCTTTTTTATATTCGATGGGCAGAGCTTTTCGAACAGGACGCCAACTGAACAAACCACACGCCAATTGTGTTGGAGTACTAACGCAAAAAAGCCCTACACCCCCGGTTAGCAAGGGGTGTAGGGCACATTTGACAATTCACGATCAACGTTCACTTGGCATTAAAAGGCATTGGTTGGCGTACGGTTTGCCCCATTTTTGCCCCACCTGCATTTCTCCCTCCCGCAACTCGTCGCCGCACCCTCGCCCTTCGAAAGCATCTCGATTACTGTATATGCAAACAGTATCAATGAGGCGGCACCGTGGAACCGTATGAAATAGAAGACACCAGCGACTGGCTCGGTTGCCCGACAGAGCTGGAAACCTGCCGGCAATTTCTGCGGATGGCAGAAAACGAGATTCAGGAACTGAACCTGCAGCTGCGTAAAGCTCGCGAGGATATCTTCGGCCTGATCCAGATGCATGCCGACGCAATTGCTCAGAGAGACGAAGCCATGGCCAATCTGCGCACACGATCCGGAGAGTCGGCGACACTTCGAAAACAACTGTATGACCTGGATATTTCTGCGAGATCCCACCATCGCGAAGCTGAGCGGCTTCGCGGAATACTCGATGGCATCACTCCCCAGCCGAAAACCATCATCTGACCACCAGCAATCAGCGCGAAATTTCCCGCACATAAGCCTGGCACGCCCTCAGCGCAATCAATCCCTGATCACCGGCGTCGGTGATGGCGACAATTCTTTGAGCATGCGCCGGGTCAAGTCGGGCGCGTGTTCCTCCATGAACCACGCTGCCGGCGGTGGTACCGGCTGACACTGAACCGCCACCGGCTGAATCCGTGGCGTCGAGAAGGACTGACAGCCGCAAATCAGAAGTGGCAAGACGATCGCGCAGGCGACCTTGATCACGCTGGGCATCGCTCAGCTCCTTGTAGTGGGATTGTTCGCTGGCCGCCAGCCGCTGCTCGAGCGCAAGCCGCTTATCCTGATCGGCCCGCATCTGATCAGCAGCTGCATTGCTGATGGCGGTCAGGTCATCCTTGTGCAGCCCAGCCTGCTCGGCGAGCTGCTTTCCATAGCGCCAGTCCTGCACCTTCCACGCGCCGGCGGCGCTACCGCCCATCAACATCGCGATCAGCACCAGCAGAGCTATCAGCTTCTGCATCGGCGTCATCACGGCACATCCTTGAAGAAGACGTGACCACCAATCTTCACCGTCTGTTTGGCACCCTTCGTCCAAGTGGGCGCCTTCATCACCGCAGGGGCGTAGTAGTGCGTGGCACCGCCGGTAGGATCCGGCACATTCCCATCAATCACCTGGTCAGCCGCGATCCGGGCCTGCGCTAGCTCGCGGAATGGGATCTGCTTTGCACCACTCAGAGAGGCATAGTTCGGATCGTTCCTGTTCCAGCAACTGAACTGGTACGGCTTCTGGCACACACCGGCGTAGCCTTCACCCCACCATGATTTGTCCTTGCCATCGTTCACTCGGTTGCGGATGGTCCAGGCCACGGCGACCCGCCCGGCCAGGCTTTCGCCACGCGCCTCACCCCACAGCGTACGAGCGAGGATGTCGCGATCTTTATCAGTAACCAACATTACTTTTCTCCAGGCGAAAAAAAACCTGCTTCAAGCAGGCCCGCTGTCAAACACCGAAGGTCACGAAGGCTGGGGGGGCCAGTCAATGTTCTGCGGAAAACTTGGCTGGTCGGTGATGCGATTCACAGCCACGCGGTATTGCTTCCATAGCCTCAACTTGTCGGCGTCTGCCGCTGTGGCATCGCCAAGGTCAACGGCATCTTGAAGAGGCGCAATGCGCAAGCCAGCAGTGAACAGAAAACTGTCTCGCTTGCCGAATGCAGCGGAAGCCAACTCAGCAGATGTCGGCGGCGGCGGCTCAGCAGTTGCACCAACCGGCACACACACACCGAGATCCTCTATGACATAACGCTGCGGGCCATCGGTGTAATAAGAAGTGCCGCGAAAGTCATCAACGACGGCCCACACATCGCCCTTACGGATGACGGCCTCGTTTTCGCCAGGCAAAGGCGGTGCATCTAAGTAAGCATGCGCCGGGATCAACCAGTTCCCTTCTTCCAAAGGATCAGCGTCCGCCAGGCTTTCGCCCATGAACTCACCAGTAACAGGGTGTGCGTTATAGATTTTCATTTTCTCACCTTAAATTTTGATGCAGTACAGCAGCGCAACGTTGCGCGCCCGGGTTTCGTTTGCAGTGCGCGGCGTCCCGTTTGTACCGTCACTGATAGGTGCACGTACCGCATCGACAATCGGGCCTTGGTTGTTCCCGGAGTTCGTATGCTCGGTGTAGGCGTTGCCGCCTGAACCGACGGTCGTAGAGGCGTTGTAAAACATGGAGTGCCAATGCCCTTGGAACGCATCGAGCTGCAAGGAAGCAAATGCCCGAGCAACGTCGATACCACGACCGTCATCCCACCCCCTGATAACTTCGGCTCGCAAATCGGGCAGGTTGAATGTTGTCGATCCATCACCAGCACCAAATGTGATGCTGATTGCCGCAAACAGCGAAGCGTAAGTTGTGCGCGAAACAGCTGCGCCGTTCGCCTTCAACCATCCTGTCGGTGCCACGTTGGCCGCATAAGGCAGCACGAACCCTGAAGGCACAGCACTGCCGGATGGCAGCGGATCGAGAACGATAAAGTCTGTTCCGTCATACAAAACGTCTGCGATTTGGTTTGCGGCAATAACTGCCACGATCTTGTTGCCAGTCGAATCGTACTGTTTTAGGTTCTTTGCACCTTGGCCGGATACGTTCAGTGTCCCGTTTGTAGGGGCAGCTGCGTTGAACTTCACACTAAAGCGCAGGGGCGTTGCATAAGCCGTGACGGCTGGTGATGGCGTCAGCGTGAACGCCGGCGCGACACCTGCGGTAGTGAAAGCTGTTAGGGTTTGATTCTGGACCGCAGTAGCAAGCCCCTTTGGGGAAACCACGACTGCGCCGTCCGTACCAGCGTCCACTTGCTGCTGCGTCGCTCGCTTTACCAGGCCAAGAACGGTTTCAGTCGCCTCAGGTGTCGCCACGTCTAACATAGAGCTGATGGCCTGCAACAACTGAGCGTTATTGTCTTCGTCAGGCGTGAGGCCTGCGCCCTCGATCACGTTTAAAACTTCGAGGGTGATCGAGTTCCCCCATGCCGCCGGGATCAACGAACCGGGGGTTCCGGTCAGCGAATCCTCATCAATAAACTTGCCATCAACCAGCCCTGCGCTGGGTACACTTTTCGGAAAATCCACGTTCTTACCCCTCAGTCATAATTGATGTGCACGCCGGTGTGCGCCGGCGCCGGCCGCCGGATCAGGCATTCAAGAGCATTGCCAGGGTTGGTACCGAACCGTTCGCCCCAGTAGCTGGCACCGAATCGCCTGCCCTGTCGCTGCCGGCCACCGGTGTTGAGCGTCCACATGAACTGCGCCTTCCAGGTGCCGAAGTGCGCCGAACCAAAACGAGAACGCCCCATACGGGGCGCTCGGTGTTCAGTGATGGTTGCGTTCGGGTAACCCTGGCTGACGGCGATATCAATGAAGTAGGCCCGGTCCTGCCCCCCCACTTCCACCAACCGCCGGCGAACCGCAAGGCGGCGATCCTCAAAGGCGGGGTTGGGTCCAAGACAGGAATCCGGCAGCCCCATAATCGCCTCCCAGTCGGGCACCAGTTCGCTGACGCCCGCTGGGTCCATCTCGTTGAGTAGCGCGGCTGCACGGGCATCAAGACGTGAAAATTCCAAGGCCACCCCGGACAACACCAGGGCAACCTCCGGAACAAGCTCCGGATCCCACGCCGGTCCCGAGGGCAGCAAGCTTTGAAGTTGCAGCCGGTACTCTTCTGCGGTTCTGATCACTCCCATGTGATGCCCCCAAACGTCAACAGCTGGTTAACGGCGGGAACAACGTTCCCCACCGGAGCAAGTAACTCGTGATCGGTTTCACCCGGAGAGCCGCTAACGGCTTCACCGATATGAGTCCCCAACAAGGTTTCGCCCAATCCAGCTTCGCGTTCATGCAAGTCAATCAACCGCACCTGAATGGAGGCACGCACAGCCAGTGTGTCTGGCACCGCATGAATTCTGTACAGCACCGGAACTTTGACCGGTGCCAGGACGTACAGCTCAGCGGTGACCGGCCGAACATGCGGCTGTTCGATATAGGCCTTTACCTCGGCCAACTGAGCAGGGTTCGGCACAGACACGACATCACCATCGCGCATCACGAACAAGCCGACTGTGCCAGGGCCGAGATAATTTCGACGACACCAGGCACGAGTGATCCCCGGAACCTCAAGCGCCCATGTTTCATAATCATCAGCGGCGCCACCGTGCGGGATCACCCGGTAAGAGCGTACGACGCGAGCTCGCAGCTGCTCCACGCTCTCTTGAGCGATGCCACCTGCCAAGCCGGGAGCCAAAACAGTGAAAGCATTCACGACACCTTCAACGGGTTGAACCCACGTCAGGACAAGACCGGCTTCCGCATTGCCAAGTACACCCGCGTTGACCGCCTCGATCGTTGTGGTATTCGCCCCCACTACAGTGGTAACGCCCGTGGTCACCTTGTAGGTCCGGCCATCAGCTGCCTGCAACACAACATCGACGTCGAGAAGAGCACCCGCCGCCGCGGAAAAGCCGACCACACCTTTGGCGGGCTGGGCCACCTTGCGAGGCTGATTCAGTCGAAGCGCCGCGATTCGCTCAAGGGTTTCCTCATCCGCCCGGTCTGGCAGGATTTGCTCGGCAATCCAATTGAGGTACCCATACATGCCGTAGGCCGTACCGCTGATCGTTCGCGCCAGTACCTGCGCATCGGATCGGCGAAGCGAATCACCGGCCAAATCGCTTTGCGTACGAGCGATCAGGACGGGCAATGGGGGAGTGTCAAACGGCATAGATCACCTGCCATGAAGAAGGTTGTTTGATTTCCAACCGGGCACCACTGGCGACCGTCAGTGTCGGGATCAGGTTCAAGCGATTGACATCGACCTTCTCGCTGGCGATGTCGATGGCGATCACCTCGCCATCGTCGAGCAGCCATTGCAGTGCCTCACGGGCATAGAACTCAGCATCGCGTTGGGTCTGAGGCGTGAGCTTTACCCGGCGCAGCAAATACAGGCGAGAGCCGATACGGTCATCCGCAATGGCTGGATAGCTGTCACCCCACCAGCCGTAACGTTCGTCGTCATCGATAGGGTCATCTGTTTCGGCCCGCCGCCAGGTATAGAGGCTGATGGTCACGGCACGAAGCAACGAAGTTTCGAGGTCGGACGGAATAATCATTCGGCCTCCGGAACAGGTGGGCCGCTCTGGGCATCGCCCATTTCCACGTTGTTGTGCAGGTGATTGATCTGGCTGACGCTGCCGGCAACCTGATCGCCCTGAGACACGATTTTCCCCGTCTGATTGATAACTGGGGTTTCGAAGTTCACGGCGGTAGATGCCTTGATATTCAAGGTCTCGGTTTCGATGTCGATGACCCGACCGCGCTTCAAGTGCACCTTGTCGCCTTCATCGGTGTAGATGGCCACCTCGCCCGACTTCAGCCCCTGGATCCGGTATCGGCGATCCGCCGCTACCAGCACGACCGCATGGGACCGATCACCGCCGAGGAACGCCGTCAGTACTTCAGCACCACCCAGCGGGTTGCTGGTGAAGCCGTAGGGCTCGAAGTGCTCGGCACCGTCCTTCAGTTCACCTGCGGTGAGACGAACTTGCAGCGTCTGCATCTTTTTCCCGGCGGCAGCCAACACCACAGTGCCGCGGGCCAGCATACTTTTCAGGCTCATTTTTTTGGCTCGTAGTCAGCGGGAATGAGGTACTCAAAGTTGTCGCCCTTCTTCAGCTTCCGCTTGCTGTGCGGATCCTTCGGCTCAGGCTCAAAACTTTCCGGTGGCCCCATCTCCATTTTGGTCACCATCCCCTGATCGCTCAGCGTGTAGGTGATGCGCGAGATCAGCATGTCTCGATCCATGCCGATGATGGGATCGATCACCCGTGTGATCATGTTGTGCCGCCAGAGCTGGCCGTTCGATTGGCGCCATCCCTGCACCGTGTAAGTCACCGTCAGCGCTTTGCCCATGCGGCTGCTGCGTTCCCAGCTCGCCCGGGCCTGCGCCAGTTCGTTGGTCAATTGGCCAGATTCCTGAATGATCAGGACACGCCTGCGTGCCGTGCGATCGTCAGTCAGGGTCGCGGACACTTCAGCGGCATCGGCGCCGTACTCCTCATCCGTGCCGCTTTTCTGGCCCAGCACCTGGTATTCAGAAAACACGCCGGAAAAGTCGAGCGGCGCATCCCCAATTTTAACGTTCTTGCCGACCTCGATCGCATCAAAGGTGCGGCCTCCGCTGCCAGGGCTGGCAAGCACCGCAGCACCGCGCGCGTCGTCGGTGGAGAACACCCGAAACAATGTCAGCAGCCGATCAATGGATGAGAACGCTGTCTCGCCGGGCTCGATGGTGTGATCAGACAGCTTGCCGCCCTCAGGAATTTCGCTGTTCACCGTGATGCTATACGGCAAGGCCAGCGCCCTGACGATGGAAAGCACCGACTGGTTGTTCCACTGGCCGGGCTTGTTGACTGCGGCGCAGTCCACCAGGTCGGCAGTCAACGACCTGCCACTGATCGACTTGGTGATTTGCTTATCGTCGTAGCTGACTGGCGTAGCGAATACCCAAGCCGTCAGCACCAGGTCATCACCGATCCGGACCTGACACTTGTCGCCCTGCCTGATCGGTATGTTTTGAACCTGCCCCGGCCACTTCCAAGTCATCGACACATTGAATGAACGGGCCTGATCCTCAAGCCCTGCGGTGATCTCCACCGATTTCCAGCCGAAGTAATCCTGGCCGTCAACCGTGAGGGTGACCGCATTTTGATCATCAGGCATGGTTACCTCTGTGCGATTTTTATAGGCAGCGCCGGCACAAAGCCCGGGTGCCGAATGCGATTGCGCTGAACAACCTCCGGCGCTCGCGTGGCGTCACCGAACCTTCGGTAAGCCAACACCAATGCCGACAGTGTTTCGGGTGGGGTGACATCGACCAGCCTGACGCCTGATTGCGCGACGGCGGTCAGGTGTTTCACCACCGCTTGGCGAAAGCTGTTCAGTGCCAGGTAATGGTCGGGATCTGCTTTGAGCGATGCATCGTGGATGGCTTCGTTGAGGTGGTCGCGCAGCTCGATCACGTCATCCGCCACCGGCACATCCGGTCGAACAATCGGCTGAAGCGCTTGCTGCTCGACAGAGGGCATCGACTCAATAGATTCAGGCTGAGTGGCCACCGGCATTTCGCTGACGATCAACCCGATTTGTACCAGCACCGAGTCCTGCACCAGGTTCGCAGTCGCCTGCGAGGCTTTCACCGCATCTGTGCCGCCGATCGTACTGACGGTATTAATGCTGCTTACGGCTCCCACCTGCTGCGTGGCCGCCGCCACCGCCGAGCGGTAACCCGAACCCGAGCGGGAGCTGAAAAAGCTGGATCCGGAAAAGCTGCTGAAGTAGCTGGAGAACAGCGACGACAACGAACCCGGCGAATTCATCAGCGATTGCGCGAACCCATTGACGTCAGTGAAGACACTCACGAACGGCGCGAACTGCTGCTGAACCACAGAGAACACATTCGACAGGCTGTTGCGCATCTGGAGCAAACCAAGCCGGGCTTGGTTGACGGTGCCCATCGCCGATTGATACCGATTGAGCGATGAAGTCAGCAAGCTCTCGGACGACTTCACCACCTGAGCCTGAGTGTTGACTCTGGCGGCAGGCGTCTTCAACGGCACATCCGGATAGAACGTCAGATCAAAGGTGATCATGCCGCCGCCGACGAGATCATGTGACATTTCGCACTCGCCGGGCTTGACCTGCATTCGACCGAGCCAGGGATGCACCAACTCCCCAGCGTCCGGCGTGCCCAGCGCCTCAATCAACTTGTCTCGGCGATCGAAGCAGTCATCACCTATGACCCATGCCGTCATCTTGTGCACCTGGGACTGCTTACCCAGTGGCTCGAAGAACGGCGTATCCCGCTGCGGGAACTCGTGCAGCTGCCCCTTCATCCCCACCGGCACCGACGTCTGGGGAATCAAGAAACTGATGCCCCGGAACGACGCCGGCAAAAGTCGTTCTCTCCATGTGTCGGTCATTGGCCGGGCCTCATAATGCCGATGGATCGGGTGCCAACGCTGGGCTTGATACTCAGGCCAGGTTGGTCGGTTTTGGCTTGGTCAACGGTGGTACCGGGCGGCGCCCCGTTCAGGTTGATGTTGAGTTCACCATTGAGCTTCTGCGCCTGATTCGCCGACGCCTGCTGAATCAAACCGCCGGACTGCGCCACAAGATTGGGACGACTCATGAGCTTGTCAGTGCTCGGGATGCCCGCGGCATTTTTCATCATCCGCTGATAACGCTGTGCACCTTCGACAGCCCCTGCCTCAACAAACGAACCATCACCGCCACCTGGTCCCGCATTGCGCACTCGCTGCCCTTCGGCAAACTCATTCGCTTTGTTGGTCGCGGTTTTGATAATCCCTTCACCGCCCTCACCGCCACCGAAGTACTTCATCATCGGCTCGATGATCGGCTTCAGCTTTTCCCAAAGGCTCTGGAACCATGCGGCGATCGGCTCCCAGTTTTTGACGATCATTCCAAGTGGCGTCCAGTCGAACATATGGCTCAGGAACTCGATGACCGGTCCGGAGACAGCGACCAGCACACCCCACAGCGCAGAGAACAACTCGGTCAGAGGCCCCCAGTTTTCAATCACCATGCCGATCGGGGTGAATGCAAACGCCTGCTTGAACCAACCCCACAGGACCATGGCCGGGCCTTTGATCTTTTCCCAGATCGCCTGGAAATAAGGCGCCACCGTTGACCAGTTCGCAATCAATAAGCCGGCGGCCAGTGCAATGCCCCGAACGACGAGCCCGACCGGGGACATCGCCGTGACCGCGCTGAGAATCTTTGTAGCCACCACGGCGCCCATCACAGCTACACGCAACACGCCGAAGGCAAACGCTGCTCCAAGCACACCCCTGATCACGCCAGGGTGAGCACTGGCCAGTTCAGACATTTTCGTAACGGCTGGCCCGATCTGCTCCATGAAGGCATTGAACGGCGGCAGAAGTGCTCCGCCAACTTCAACGCCCAGACGAGTGACCTTGTTGGTGAGCAACTGCATGGCGTTGGCCGTGGTGGCAGACCGCGCCGTGTACTCACTTTCCATCGAGCCGGCGAACTTCCCTTCCTTCCCGACTGCCGTGAAGCTGGACTTCAAAAGATCCAGGTTCGTCAGCAGCGGCGCGATGGCGGACACCGATTCCGTACCGAAGAGCTGGGTCAGGAGTCCGGCCTGCTTCGCCGGGTCAACCTTGGCAATGCGTTCGAGCACGTCTTCGATGGTACCCTGCGCATCTTTTTGCATGCTCTTCGAAACTTGTTTCACATCCAGGCGCAGCGACTTGAACGCCTCCGACTGCTGCTTGGTGGCCGCGCTACCTTTGGTCAGCGACAGCATGAAGTTCTTCATGCCCGTTGCAGCGACCTCACTCGGAACGCCTACACCCGCGAGGGTTGCGCCCATTGCTGCGACCTGCCCCGCAGACAGACCCGCGATCCCACCCAACGAACCGATGCGAGTCACAATGTCGGAGACCTGCGCCGCCGAGGAGGGACCGATGTTGCTCAGGTAATTGATCTTGTCAGCCAGCGTAACCACTTCTGGCTGAGTCATTTTGAATGAGGTCCGCCACTTGGCCATCATGTCGCCGGACTGGTCAGCAGTCTGGTCGAAAGCGATACCCATCTTCACCGCGTCCTCGGCAAACTGCTTCAGCTCGCCGCGGGCAAAACCGGCTTGCCCACCGGCGGCGACGATGGAAGCAATGCCACTGGCAGCCATCGGCATTTTTTCCGACATATCAAGGACGTCCTGTCCCATCTGCTTGAACTGTTCGGGCGTCTCGAACGTGACCACTTTTTTCACGTCAGCCATGGAGGTTTCAAACTCCATCGCAGCACGGGCACCGGCGATGAAGGGCGCCGCGAAAGCGCCACCCTGCAACATATCCTTGAACCCGATGTTGCCTAAGCCGCTGCTGTTCATCTGTTTACGGAAACCCGCAACGTTCTTGCGGATACCTGTGAGCGTCGGTGACAACTTGTCGACGCCCGTGATCAACGCCTTGAGCTGGAACTTGTCCGCCATCACTGCACCTGCTGAAGTTCGTTTATGCGTTCCGCGTGCTCAAGGCTTTCCATAAGCACATCCAGCGGCCTGGCCATCATTTGCTCGGGGTCGACCTTCCACCACCAAGCTAGGTTGTAGGCGACTGAGACAAGGTCGGAGATGGCTTCGACGCCGCACTCATGAAAAAACCGAAGAGCTTCCACCCCAACTTGTTCAGATCCGCAAGGTCCAACTGGTTGACCGATGTTGGCGGGATTGCCGCACAAATTGCGATGTATTTCCCGACAGCCTCCATGTCGAGAACGGCGTCTTCGTTTTGATCAACCTTGTAAGGCAGCACCTTGATTTTTCGCACTTCCACCACGGTTGGTCGGCGCAGTGTGAGCTCTGTCAACTGCTCGCCATGTGCCTCGATAGCCACATCAAGTTTCACTATTTCGCTCATTGCCATACCCCTTTGCTGCCGTCGAATTGAAATTCAATGGTTCCGTCATCGCCTTTCGATACCGGCTCGTCAACCACGTACCCTCCCGACAGCACGTAGACTTTGCCGTTTGCGAACTCACCCGTAACCGTCATATCCGTGCCTTCGGTCAGCTTCTTGATCGGCAAATCCGGATCATGAATGGCGGTCATCTTCAGATACGGAGTCACCTTTTCGGCCTTGTAGAATCCCGGATAAACCGTCTCCCGCTTTTCATCCATCAACGGCGCCTCCATACCGCCGGTGATGGTGAGTTGCATACCATCAACCTTGACGTAAGCCGTACCGGCTACTTTTTTACCCATGGTCTGAATCTCCAGAATGCAAAAGCCCGCTCAGGGCGGGCTGGGTGATCTCGATCAGTGTTACGCCGCGGCGGGGTACTGATTGCGGAACTGGTTGAGCATCGCGAAGATGCGCAGGCCGTTGATGTAGTCCGGCGGGAATAGCACGTTTACGCGGCCCGAGTCGTTGGGGTCACGCTCAACCACCAGGTGCTGAGCAAACAGCTCCGCGTTTTCTACATGGCCTTCCGTTTCCAGCTTGCCATACTCCGCAATCAACTCGCCGCGGATGGTACTCGGCGTGACAATGGGCTGGCCGGGACCAAACTGCGTGCCATCGTCGGCAAGCTTATGCCGACCGTACTTGCTGGTGATCACGCTCTGCATGCGCCGGATGATGAACGCCGACTGGTGCATCGTCTCGCTGTCCAGATAGGAGTTATCAGCCTGTCCGTAGGCGTTTTTCTGGTAGGTGGTGATCGAACGCTGAATGCGAACATAGCCACCTTCGTAGTAAGCCGTAGCTATCCCATAGGCAAGCAGCGATTTTCTCTCAGGCAGTGTGAATCGTTCACTCGCTGCCGCAGGTTCTAGCCCGGCCATCGCACCGCTTTGCGTTGGTCGGCTGGCGTCCGCGGAAATGAAGACTGCCGTGCGGGCAGCCAGCCCAGCGGCCTGCAACCAGAATGGCTGTGGCACGCCCAATTCCATGGCCTGAATGGTCATGTGCTGGTCATTACGAACCTGACCAGCCGCCACCAATGTACCCAGTGTCCCGCGCTTCGCGCCGTAAACGTGACCGAACAACTGCTTGGCCCAACTCCAGCGACCCGCATTGTCGTCCATTGTTTCCTGCCAAGCGTTCAGCGTTGTCGTGTCTGACCAGGGTACACAGATGAACTCGAATGGCTCGTCGCCTAGTGCAGCAACCGCATCGATTTGGTCAGGAGTACCGACACCCGCTGTCATCGGTGTAGCCACAACCGTCAAGCCTGCGGGTGTCATTTCGCCATTGGACTTACCGAGGCGATTCAAGACGATCCCAATGTCGTTGCCGCTTTCGCCCCCCCATTTGCAAGTAAGCGTAACGACCCCCTCAGCCGCCACAGCGGTTACGGGCAAGTCAGGTGTAGCGTTGATCTTCACTGCCAAGGCGGCGGCTGCCACTGCTGGTGAAGCCGCAGAAACGACAATCGACTGCACACGGACGCCACCAACGTACAAGTTCAGAAGACCCGCTTCGGTCGCTGTTCCGGTGATGGTCACCGTAGCCTTAGCCGCAACACCGGTATCGATCTGAAGAGGCAGACACCAAACCTCCCCAACCGGATCGGTCTTGCGCCAGGTTTCGTACATCGAGGCCAACATCGAACCCTGACCACCGACATCCCTTGCCTGAGCCAGACTCGAAACCAGCACCAACTTACCAATGCTCGGGTTATCAGCATCGTCGTTGACCTGGGCAACAATCAATCGACGCATGGCTGACGATGCACTGTTGGCGGCCGAGTTATCCATCTCTGCATAGAAGAGCGGTACACGCATATCAGCGGGGATGCTGCTGAATCCAATAGCCATTATTGCGATTCCTCAGGTTTCGGCGTGGTGACGCCCTTGGTGGATTGAGCTTTTTCAGCCTTGAGGGTGACATCCCCACTTGCCTGGCAGCGGCGCCACCATGCGTTATCGGGGACTTCCCGGCCTTCAACTGGCAACAGATCGCCAGCTTCAGGGTCGGGCACAGAGCGGCCAGAGGCCGGCACCACAGTGATGCGTTTGGTCATGGTGTTACGTCTCCTGAGAATTTCGCTTCGATGCGCCCATCCGGGCCAGGTCGTTGCTGGTTTGGATCTGCGGGGTCGATGCAGTCCATGTTGAAGTTGACGCCGGTGAAACCGGTCAAACCGTCGAGGGCGCGTTCGTGCCAGGTCTCGGCAGGCGCTACGGGTTGACCGGGGCCGGAGCTATTCCGGCCAAGCTGGAAGCCCGTGAGGAAGGTGAACTGGTACACCACCCGTGCCCGGCTGATATGAAGCAACGCGCCTTTGTCGTATTCGATCCAGTCGTAATCAGGATCCGGGCGCCAGCCAACCAGCGCACGCCAGAGTTCAGCGCGCAGGTCGTGCAACAAATCATTGTCTTGCTGACCGCGTTCATCGCTGGTGTCGAGGACGATCACCACGGCGAACTGCTCTGTAATGTCTTGGATGACTGCGTTCTGCGCTTTGCTCGGGGTCGCCGCGTCCGCCGAGGCAATCACGTAAGCGGCGGGCAAAGCCAACTGCGCACTCTCGACCACCGCGTCCCAATCGATACCGCCGGTGACTCGACCAGCAAAGGTGGGGCAAGCCCCTCGCAGATGAGAGACGATAGGGTTCAGTTTCATTGATCAAATCTCGGGTATAAAAAAACCCCGCATCAGCGAGGTTCTTTTTTAAAGTGGCGAGTCAGCCTTTGTTAAAACTTTCCAAAGCGGCGCCGACATTGATGTCGGATGGCAGCGGAAGCTTCATAACCCCGATGTCAGGCTCCGAGGAAAACTTGGTCTCGGCTAATTGGCGAGCACTTCCATTGATTGGTTTAAATGTGCCAGCGTCATAGAGCCAGATATGCGGCATGCTCTTGCCATCCAGCGTCATGTTCCAACACCCGACCATGGAGCGAGCACCGATCACTTTTGACTCACATTCGACAGACCCTTTCGGGTAGATCTTATGGTTCAGATAAATGAGCGTGATGCGGTCGATGGCATCGCCCGGCGCCTTATCGGCAGCCTCGGCCGCATTGGCATTCATCACCAGCGCCAACATGGCGATGGGAACAAGCAGGTTCAACAGCTTCATAGCGAACTCCCTGTAATGAGAGCGGCAAGCCTATCCCAAAGCCGTTTCGCGAGTCACGTCAACGCAGCTGCGAATGCAGCTTTCAGAATTGACTCAACCTGCGAGGACGAATCCTGCAGGGCGTCGGCCATGTAGTTGTCACGAGGCGTGATACGCCACTCTCCCGCTGCTCGCTCGGCGACAAGCCGGGCACGTGCGCCAGCTGCGCGCCGATTTGTTTTTCCCTTCCCTTTACCTGGCGCGAGCTTTCCGGGGCGACGGCCTTTCTTCACCCCGTAGTGCAGGAAGGCCGGGTAGAACTCTTCCATTGCCGAGGTTTTGGCGGGGGCAATACGAACGAGAAATCCAGATCGAGAAACCTTGAAGCTGATCGACGCTACCGTGGCCCCTGTACGATTGACCGGATAACCGTCCTGACCTTTGCCGAGCGCAAGGTTCATCTGTGCCTTTTGCGTGACCAACCGCCCGACCTTGCGCATCCCTGCTCGAATCTGCCGTTTATCGAATGCGTCACGCTCGAATTTATCGAAGCCCTCGAAATGCAGGTAACTCTCAACCGACGCTGAGTTAGACATAAACCCCTCCCCCGACTTGCTCCAGGCCCAGCTCCTCAACTTCAAGAACAGTGAATCGAGTCTTACCATTCATGTTGAAACCACGCTTCACTCTGTAGCTGGTGTCACCGTGAATCACTTCAAACGCGGTGGTAATCCCCTTGCGATAACGCAGTATCACGCGGTGCGTTATCTTGGCTTCCGTCTGAACGCTGCCTGAGTAAACGGCGGACCCCACCGGCTCGATCTTTGCCCACCTGGGATTCACGTCCGAGAAAACGGACTCCAACCCCATATCGTCGGCAGGCACGTCATCACGACGGCGCAGTAGGACATGCTTATCAAGCTCTCCGGCGCCAGGCTCTCGGTAGGCCATCTAAACCCCCAGTTTCACCCGGTAAGGGTGCAGCAACGATTTCGAGCCCATTGGCAATTCAACGACCGATGCGACGTTGATCCCGGTCACACTATCCTCGCGATTGGCATACAAATGACCGAGCATGAGCAGGCACGCCGCTGTGATCGATGGTGAAATCACTATTGGATCATCACCGGCCGCACCCTCAATGACTGCCGCCTCCAAGGCGGCGGTGTCCACGTAGAAGCTGCGCTGCAAATACTGTCCCGCACTGTCCTCGACAGCAGCGAGCAGCACCTCGACATACCCCCGGTCTTCAGTCTCAGCTCGCAAATGCTGCATCGCCAGATCAACCGATATCGCCCCCATGATCAGGTCGCCTTCTTTTTCTTCGCTGTGGCTGCTTTGCCTGGGGCAAGATCTTCATCGCCCACAGCTGCACCCGGCGGGGTCAACATCAATTGCTCACCGGTCAACGACATGGAGCTTACGACCGGCTCCTCGGCCAAGGTGACAACAGGCTCAGCGTCCGACTCATCAAGCGCGGCATAGCCCTTGGCGATCAGCTCGCGGCCGTGCTGCTCGTGTGTTTCGAACGACCGTCCCTCAACCACCGTCTTGCCGCCGAGGTACAACGGCTTCAGCGTAATCAGTTTCATGGTGCTCTCCAGTTGGCCGCCCGGAGGCGGCCTTGTCAGGATCAACCGCCCGCAGGTTCAGGGGCAGTGAACGGGCCATAAACGAAGGCTTCCGGGCGCTTGACCACCAGAGCCAACCGCTCTTCACAGCGGATCGTGATCATGTTCTTCTCGAAGTCATCGGCGTTTTCAGTGCTGATCACCACGTTCGCATCCTCGCGATCGAAGAGCTGAGCACCGGTCTGGAAGGCACCGGTGAGGAACTTCCCTTCGAACCCTACTGCTTCGGTCGCTACCACCGGCAGCCCCCAGAGCACAGGACCGGCCAAGCCCAACGGGTTGGCCAGGATGTATCGACCAAGCGTGTCTTTCGTCAGCTCGATTTTTGCCCAGTCCATGAAGTGCAGGACGTGACCGCTCGAAGGCAGACGGGCCAGCTGGCATTGCAGCATGGCCAGGCGCAGGTCATCGATGCCCGACTGGTGATCGACCTCGAACGCAGGATCGTAGACCGAGGCTTGCGGCACGATGCCGTGCAAGTGAACCCCGGTACCGTCGGCGAACAGAATTTCCTGCTCTTCGACGTACTTCAGTCCGTAACGCATTTCGATATCGATGGTCGAACCGAGTTGTGCGAAGTCGTCCAGAATCTGTTTCGACGCTTTGAACAGGTGAGCGATGGTGGACACACCAGTGATTTTTGGGGTGAACGTGATGCCCGAATACGGCTTGGCCGTTCCTTCCGCCACAGCCTTGGCCGCGTTGGTAAAGCCAGTTTGTTGCACCCAGAAGATGGCCGGCGAGCCCGTCTTTCCGGGTGCGATCAGGTCACGGATGAACAAACGTTGTTTCGGCGAGACATCGATGCCCGGAATACGCTGTGGCTCAACAACACCCGCCGGGACATCGCCCGACAACAGGGCCGCGCTGACAGGAATGCTCAGCCGTTTGTTGCCTTCCACACTTGCCGCGAACGCCTTCAGCGCTTCGCTTTTGATGATGGTGCCACCCAGCGTTTCGCGCGACTGACCAGAGGCCTGTGCCGGCAGCCGGGCGAACTCCTGCTCCATTTCACCCAGTTGCGCCTTGAGCTGCTTCTCAGCCTCGGACAACGAGTTGAATTTGGTGGCCAGTTCGTCGACGGCGTTTTTGGTTTCCGCCGAGAGGTTGCCGGCTTTTTTTGCCTCGGCCAGCGCGTCTTCAGCCTTTTTGCTGAACTCGCTGCTGGCCTTCGCCAGTTCGGCGGATACGCTTTTAAGCAGTTCGGTTGTATCGGTCATTATCAAGCTCCAGGAACAATTGAGGCTGCCGCCTTGAACTGAGCGAGGGCTCGTTCTAATTCAGCAATGGCTTCGGCCGGTATGGCCTGTGGTTCGGTAGCGCTCGGCTTACCCGGACCGGCAGCGCCTGGCGTGCCGGTCTTGATGTCTTGAATCAGGGAACGGCGCTCAGTGCGCGGCATTCCCTGTTTTGCAAGAATGACGTCCAGTCGGCGCGCCGCGACTTGCTGCGGGCTACCGGCCTTAGGGTCACGTTTGGTGGCATCGGAGGGCAGTAACTGGTCGGCGAATCCCTCTTCAATCGCAACAGAACCCGCCATCCATGTTTCAGCATCCATCAGTTTCTGCATGGCTTCGGTGGGGTCACCAGTGCGCGCAGCGTAGATGTCGGCCAGGGCGATATCGATCTGTTCCAGAAAGTCCGCCACTTCCCGAATGTCGTTGCGGTTGCCACCGACAATCGTCCACGCGTTATGGATCATCAGAAACCCAGCACGGGCGATCTGGACATCATCGCCAGCCATCGCGATAAACGATGCGGCGGATGCAGCAAGACCCAGCACCTTCACGGTCACTTTGCCTTTGTGCTCGCGCAGCAAGTTGTAGATTGCCAACCCTTCGAACACGTCGCCGCCAGGTGAGTTGATATTGACGGTCACGTCCGCGCCATTCATCGACCGTAGGGCGGCGCTGATGCGCTTGGCGGTCACCCCCTCCCCGGTCCAGAAGTCATAGCCGATCGGGTCATAAATCGAGATGGTGTTCTCTTCGTCTGCCGCCGCCCGGATCTCGGGGTTCCAGCGCTCAAGCGCCAAGGGCAACATGTCGCAGGAAACATCCACGCGCGGTCGGGCCGCCGGTGCCGCCGGAAGCGTTTTGATTGTCATGAAAACTCCGAGAGTGTCAGGCGGCTTTTTTCAGCCGGTCGATAGAGATCAGCGCGTGGGCCATGACGGTACCGTCCGGGTCACCGGCCTGAAGGGCCTTGGCCGCTTCGCTGTAAGCCAGTTGAATCGAGGCCTTGTCGCCCGCGTCGTTGGCCACCATCAGGTCCTGCATGAACTTCGCAGCCTTCGCCGATAGCCCGCCGTTTTGGCCCAACCATTCCAGCGAAACCATGGCGCCTTGCACGGTGTAGACCTCGCCACCCGGGATCGGCGGCAGGTTTTCTTTGCGCCGAACTTCGTTGCGGTTCATCCAGCCATTTGTCAGCGCGCCGTTGTAGTACGCAGAACGGCCCGCGCTATCTGCACGCAGAAGGCCCTCAACTGAGAACTCGGCGAAGAACTCATCGGAGTCCTGATCACCGATCAGGCAGCGGGTGATTTCCTGCTCGATGTTGACCAGCAGCGGCCGCAGGCAGTTGGTGAGGAAATGCAGGTTTTGCGATTCGGTGCTCGCCGCCCAGCTGCTCTGCTTGTCCATGTGACCGACCATGAACGGGGGCACTTGGAACCAACGGCAAATTTCCTCGACGTTGAAGGATCGCGTCTCCAGCATCTGAGCCGCTTCAGGATTCATCGTGATGCCCTGATACTTCAGGCCCGCTTCCAACACCATGGTTTTGCCAGCATTGGTCGAGCTGCTGAAGGCGGCCAAGCTGGCCCGCAACAACTCACGTTGCTTGTCAGTAAGCGTGCCAGCACCTTGGGCGCTGCCACCCTCGACCGTCAGGAAGCCGGAGGCTTGCAAGCCGTTTGCAAATACCTTCGCCGCGGCTTCTTCCGCCGACATGGCCGCGCCGATGATGTCGCGCCCCGTGGTGATCGGCAGCATCCCGCACACACCATCAAGGCCGAAGCCGCGGATGTGCACCAACATCTTTTCGGCGATCACACGCTTGGTACCATTTTCGGTGTAGCTGTATTCCAGTCGCCCATTGGCCAGGCGCTCGACCTTCATGCACTGTGGCAGCAGCGGAATCAACGCCGTAATGCGGGTGCCGATCATCTTCTTTTCAATGAAGGCATTGCCACGCAAACAGATGCTGGCCACGACCATCAGCATGAAGCGCTGCGGGGTCATCTCGATATTGGGTGAGCGACAGAGCACCCGGTACAACGGATGATCGGTGGCCACTTGTCGTGACCCGTCCGGCATCCGCCGGTACAGCTTCAACGGTAAGGTCGATACCGATTCAGACAGCAGCCGGACACAGGCCCAGACGGTAGACAGACGCAGCGAACTGTCGACGGTTACCGACTTTCCGCTGCTGGATGTACCGATCCATTCCTGCCAGAACGCGGTGTTGTTCAGGCCGATCGGCACACCCAGCCATTGCTGGAGGGCGGCACGAACTCGCCCGGTTTTCGTTTCCCGCGCCATTAGATTCCCACCATGATCGGATTGTTGTAGAAGCCGTCGCGGTCGCCAGAAACAACAGGCTGAGAATCTGCCGCACCAATGCTCATCGCCAGCGCAACAACGCCATCGATTCGACCGGTGCTTCTACGCTTGGCAAATATTCGATTGTCTTTCTGGTCCGCATCCAGCACCGCGCTGGCTGCGTTCCAACGCAGCACAGGGTTGGTCTTTATCTTGATGCTCTTTTCGGTGAGCAGTGTTTCGGTCAGCTCAATAGAGCGCGGCATCCACAGCCCGGTTTCTTTCGAGACGGTGTAGCCCTGACCATGCGGCAGCAACGGTACGTCAATGCCTTGAGCTTCAAGTTCAGGCGTGAAGTACTTAATGCGGTACGGGTCGAACGCGATGCCTTGGATGCTGTATCGCACCGCCAGCTCGCCCACGCGAGCAGCGACTGCCGCATAGTCGACAGCCATACCTGGCGGCGCATGCAGGAAACCGCCCCGAACCCAAGCGTCGTAGGGCACACGGTCGACGCGAGCCCTGTCGAGCAGGCTGTCTTTGGGCGTCCACAGTTCAGCGACTGCCAACTTCAACCGTGGGAAATACAGCACCAGGGCCGTGAGATCTCGCGAACCGGACAGGTCGAGGCCGCCATAACAAGGTTCGCCCTCGGGAATCTGCTCGAGATCGTAATCGTCTTCACAGGCCATCCAGATGTTTGCGGCCAACCAAGGGTTCGCGGCATCCACCCACTCACAGAAGTTGAGTCGTCGCACGCTCGATTCTTTCGAGGGCATGCCGCGGGCTTCGGTGACCTGCTCGCGCAAGTATTTGAGACCTGGCACACCACCGTTTGCATCACCAGGCTTGCCGAACGCGAGGCTTGGATTCGACTTGTACCAGCAACCCTCGTCCTTGATCGGGTCATCACCCGGATCGAGTGAGCAGATGAAGGCAAAGAAACTGTCGTCCTGCTTATCACCCTTACACAGCGCGATGCCGTATTCGTGGTACTCGTAACAGATGGTCGTACGGTCGTGTCCGCTGTTGGTGATCATCACGATCATGGCTTGGCGCCGGCTTTTTGTGCCGGCTCGCATCATGTCAACGACCGTACGAGTTTTGTGTTCGTGGATCTCGTCAAGCAAGGCTATGTGCGGTCGCGGCCCTGACTGGCCATCGTCCGCACTGATCGGGCGAAAGAAACTACCCGATGCGGGGTGTGCAAGGTTCCAGACTTTTTCCCCACGACCCGACTGTTCAATCCGCTCAGCCAACAGCTGCGACTGATCGACCATTGCCACGGCGTCGCGGAAAAGGATCATGGCCTGGTCTTTTTTCGTCGCGGCGGCATAGACCTCAGCCCGAGCCTCTCCGTCGGAGGTCATACCCAACAGGCCGATACCCGCAGCCAATGGCGATTTACCCGACCCCTTGCCGGTTTCCACGTAGGCAGTTCGGAACCGGCGGTATCCATCGGCCGCTTTCCAGCCGTACAGCGAGCCGATCACAAAGGCTTGCCAAGGGTTCAAGATGAACGGCAGCCCTTCGTACTCACCACCGTTGAGGCACAGCACGTTTTCGTAATATCCGATGGCCCGCTGCGCAGCGGGCAAATCCCAACGCAACCCACGCGATGGGCCGAGCCTCAAATCGTTGAGGTGCCGCTGGCAGGCGTTGCGCACGTCGGGGCCGGCGATGATCCGGCCGGCCAGCACATCGTTCGCGAAGGCGGCTGTGCGATCAGAAGTAAGTGTCGACGATTCGTTTTTGTTCATTGGGGAACAACTCTCCCTGAGGCGCCGCGGGCTTCAGTGATCGGCGGGCCATAGGCGAGAATCCGAACTTGCCACCGGCGTCATTGGCGCGGCGCTCAGCATCGTTACGCAGCTTTCGCCAGATCGAAAGATCCTGAGCACCGGTGCGGTAGGTCTGCACGTCACCCTTGGTTGAGCTGGACAGGCTCTCGTTGAGTTCCTGAATCTTCAGGGTCCACCGTCGGTAGTCCGACACGGCTTCGCAGTACTGAGCCATAACCTGCATATCCATCTTGGAGATGAGCCCGAGCGTTACCAGGTCAGGAACCACCCTCTCCCATTCGCGCCGGGCATCTTCGTCGAGCCAGTCGGGCATCGGCGGCGCCTCGACCGGCATTACCGGCTGGCTTTGCTCGCGCAATAGGTCGCTGCGGTTCTTCTTGCTACGGTTGCCATTGATTAAATGGACGACGGCCGGCAGGGCTGGTCGCCCGGAGTTCTCGTTCCCGGCCATTTCAAACCTCAGATTTCACGTACGCACACTTAACTTTCCGAAGGGGTACCCCCCCATTTTTCCCGCTTTTGTGTAAAGACCATGGCGAGGGGTCAGCGAGCAAAAAGGTGCAGACTTTTTACCCACCCCCCTAGGGGCAGTGACATGCCGCTATGGCCTCAGCCCTGAGCCCAGTGGTGGCCCGGATCCAACGGTATCCCCTGCTCACTGCATCCGATCTCGTGCCCGCGCTTCTCAACGCGCTGCTTCGTCGAGTCGTGATGAACCTTGCAGAGTGCCTGCCAGTTGCCCTGATCCCAGAACAACTTCTGAGCCCGAGCAATGGCAGCCTTGTTTCCAGATTTAATTGCGTCCTTCAACCCGTGCCGGATCTTGTGGTCCACCACCCGGGAAGCGGCGATCAACCCTTGCTGCTGACACATCACGCACAGCGGATGCTTCAACAAGTAAGCGCCGCGCGCCTTCTCCCAGCGGCTGTCGTAAACCCTCGGCTCGGCACCCATCAACCCATCTTCCAAACACGCGCAAGGTTGCCCGAGCTTTTGCAGACGGACCCAACGAACACCGCCAACAGAACCACCAACGGCCAAGAGTTATGAGGCATCACCAACTGGCCCTTGCCGATGTACACCACCGCAGACCCAGCCGCGACCATCACCAGCCAAGCAAGGCAACTCATGTTCCGCCGGAACCGAGCGCCGTGCCGCTTGAACGTAAACAGCCGAACGAACAACGCGATGCACAACCAGAACGTCGCCTGCGTCAGCACCTGTTGCAATAGTTGACTATCCATCCTGCCGCCCTTGCTGTTCAGCAATGAGGCCGCGCCGCTTGATAACGGCCAGCGCAACGGTGACAACCACTACCGAAGCACCGAACGCCGCAGGCCCGGTGTACTTGAATGGCCTGGTGCCGAACATCTCAACCTCGGCCATGCCAGGGGCGAACATGTAACCCATCACGAAAGACACGAGCAGGAAAAGCACTCGCTTCCATACAGGCAATTCCTCAGTCGTGGTGAAGAACACCAGCGAGCCAGCTAGCGCGCCAATCACTGCGAGCATATCCACGCCCGCCAGCAGGCCAGTAGCAGCCAGTCCCACACCACCGGCGACGACAATAGTTGCCGGCTCGCTCATGCTGATTCTCCATTGCAGACACCCATCGGGCCGAAAATAAAAACCCCGCCGAAGCGGGGTTAGGTGACCGGCTCAGGGAGGGCCGGGTGAAGCTGCACAGCACGTGCGAGGTCAGCGCCGAGGCGCAAATTCCATATCGTGGGGACTTTTTACCCCCTCAGTACGAAACCGAAAAGGGAGCATTTTCGGTTATCCAACTTGACGCAACTTTGACGCAACTTTGAGGAGACTTTGAGGCATTCCGCCCCGACCAGTGGCAAGCCACTTGCGAGCATCAGCACGCTCAGTGATCACCGTCAGCAGCCGTTCGTGAAGACCGTGCACCTGGTCGTAGTAGGTCTGCTTCGCCTTGGACTCAAATCCCAACAGATGCATCTGCATCAGCCAGGTCGGCGCGGGGTCATCGCCATAACGCAAAGCCGCCAATCGCTGTAACCGCTCGCCCCGCTCATCCTGCCGAGCGATCTCTGACAAAGCTGCGCCAATCTCCTGAGCAACAGCATCAGGGCCAGCTCCAGCGCCGAGGATGATCCGCGACCCGGGCGTGCCGCGAGGTGCGCAACCGCCCCACTCCATGATCGTGGCCATCGGGCTGCCCATGCCGCCGCTCTCCCCGTTTTTCCGGCACTGATCCCCCCAGTGGATTAAAAGCACTTCCATTTCCCTAATCATCACTCGCTCCCCCGAACAAACCGAACCCGACACAAATAAACAACAACCCGACACAAACCTGACACACCTAAAAACCTTATAAAACAATGCTTTAAAACAACTGTGTCAGGTGAGTTAGGTGTGTTGGGTAATTCTTCACGCATATAAAAACAAAAAGAGTCGTGTTTTAAGATCAGCTGCTGTTGACGTGCGTATGCCTGCGCACGCGTTAAACCTGACACACCTGACACGGACCTCTGCAAAGCCTTTAATAGCAAGGGCTGTGGCTGTGTCAGGTTGTCGATATCAGCCTGAAACAGAGGAAACACACCCGACACACAATGAGTCGTCATGCCGCCGCACTCCCCTTGTCAGCAAACTTCACGTGATCCCAACTATCCACACTCCATCCGCCAGACCGAGCCTGATCTCTCCACTTGGCCACTGCCGTTCCGAGCGCGCCAGCGCTCATGGATGGGGCCGGGGAAGGAGCCGGATCAATGCCAGACCAAGGAAAGAAGAAAGTCCCAAATGCGCGCCGAGCCCCTTCCATCCAAGGCACGCGTTGCACCTTATCTACCTCAGTCGAAATGAACCCGCTGAACTTCGTATGGCTCAATGAATGCTCTTTGTTCCGGTGGCACCACTCCAGGAAGAGCGCGTAAAGATCGCTGCTCACACAGATGTCGAAAGGCGCTCCGAGCAAGCCATGACGCCATTCTCGGAGAAACGTTTGCCAGCTGGCCATGCTCAGCTCTACCAGCCGCTGACGGGCATCGGTGTTGGGCGGTCTCGTACGCTCGTCAAAGTCACCCAGCGGATAGCTGAGCAAGTAGTCGTACAGCGCCTCTACTCCACCATTGGCCAGTTCGTGCGCGACCTTCTTTTGCGCATTGGCAGGCAGCGTGCCCTTCGGCCACACCACCAACATACGTCGGTCGTTCTCGCCAATAGGCCACGGCATGATCTCGTTCGAAAGGAACACAGCGTTCATGTGGTTGGCTTCCTCCCAGCCGTTCACGAACTTTGACTCCATGCGCACCGTTTTGCCGGTGACCATATGCTTGATCTTGCCAACCTGGTTATAGCGCTGGTCCCGACTCACAACCTCTTCGAACACACCGTACAGCTTGTTCGACTGCCAGACGGTCCAGTTCGACTCAAGTTGAGCCTGACCGACCGTAGCACCGCAGTCACCGTAGATCTGACCCATAATGTCGCTGAACAGAAGGCTTTTGCCGCTACCTTCCATTGTTGAATGGAGGAGCACAGCGGTATCCATCTTGGCGCCGACGTTTTGTAGCGGATATGCCAACCATTTCGTCAGCCAGTCAGCTGCAGCCTTGTCGCCGTTACACAAAAACGGAATAAGCGACTTCAGCGCACGGCATTTCTCCAGGTCACTGTCGGGCACTAGGGGCAACCCCTCAAAGGTATTGATGTACACCTCAGGGTCTTTCGTCATGCACGGATCGAAGACGATGTGCTCCATGTCCACCGTGCGCCGATCCGGGCTGTTCAACCACATCCCGTACGCATCACCCAACGACATCTTCAACGCGCCTTCAGGAATCCGGCGCCGCTTCTGAATGTCCCAAGAGTCCTTCGTGCCATCGATGTAAACGTAACGCTCAACCGGCGCCATGCCATTGCCACTGACTTGTTTGAACTTGGCCTCGGCCTTCGCTTTGTTGGCCAGGCGTTCGGCCATGTCGTCGGCAATGACCTTCTTCACCGACAACTCCAGCCAGTCTTTCGCAAGCGGCTTGGTCACCAGCATTTCGAAGGCAGATTTCTTGATGATCACTCGCTTGAAAGTGTCGAAAATCGCCGTTTTACCCTCAACCAGGGCAAATCGAGTGAAGATCCGTTCAGCCGTCCACGGATTCCCCCCGCCCCCCTCTGGAGTAAGAGCGCCGTTTTCGGCGGGCTCTTCCAAAGATGGGGTATGGGGAAGATCGTTCAGTTGGGCCGGCGCGGCCAACAATGCCGCGGCGTCGAGCTGTACACGGACAACATCAAGGCCTTGCTCGATGTGCAAATCATTCCAATCCTTGGCCATCAGGCAGCCTCCCCAATAATAGGAAACGCAGCAAAGCCGCCAACCTCAAGGGCAGCAGCTTCTGCTTTTGTCCGACCGGGATTACCAGGGGCGTCAGGATCATCGTCACCGGCGACAACAATTGCTGCCTCCGGATGAAGCGAACGGATGGACCTGACGACATTCACCAGGTTGCCTGAGTCGACAGCCATCGCGACAGGCCAGCCGCTCGCCATGTGCACGCTGGCAGCTGTCGCGTAGCCCTCGGCCGCCGCAACCACAACCGGCGAGTCGACGACGCCCAACACATGAAAGCAGCCTGACTTTCGGCCATATTTCGGAAACAGCTTGGTACCCTGCCCATTGATCGATTGCAGACTCCAAAGCTTGCCGGACAGATCACGCAGCGGGATCGCAATGCTGCCCGGCTTGAACATCAGGAAACTCAGTGACGCCGGACGGGGCTTAGGCAGGTTATTGAAAAACTGCATGGCGTTGCTGCCGGACCAAACCTGGCACCGCTTGTTATGATCATCGATGGACAGAATCACTGTGGTACTGAAAAAGCCAATACCGAAGGCACCGACTTGTTTTCGTTCGAGATAAGGGCTCTGACCATCTGACCGGCAATGCTCGCTCCAAATTCGCTGACAGCTTTCCGCTACCAACGATCGCATCTCCTCGAGTAGCGATTCATCAGCCTCAACCTCGGCCTGTCGCTGTTTGCGGCGGGCCTCGGCTTCCGCCGCGAACCGTTTCTTTTCCTCGGCGGTCATCTCAGTTTTTTCAGGACGCCACCCAGCATGGTGGGCCAGCTTGATCACCGTCCCCATGCCGGTACCGCCCTTTTTGAAGGACTTCCAAACGGACAGGGCCGCTTTCCCATCGTAGCTTTTGCTGCTTTGACTCCAGATGTTCCAAGGCCCGTAGCCGTCCTGACCGAACTCGGCCTTCAGCCCCATGCCAACCTCGACCCACGTCTCCCGTAAGTCCGGCGAAATGTATTGCAGAAGGTTTGGCAGATCACACAACTGAAGCGGGATTTTGTCATCGCTCATCGCCGAACCTCCCGCAACCCCTGGCAGTGGACGCAGGTCTCGCAACCTTCAATCGTCTGCTGTCGAAGCAACGGGATAGGGTCATCGCAGTCTTCGCAAAATTGCGCGCTGACGCGACTAGTTGGCACACGACGGCTGCGCTGGAGGGCAACGTCGAGCAGGTATTGCGCCTGATCATTGGCGCGATCGATGTCATCCATTGACACGATCCTCCATCGCTTGGCGGGCACCAGCCATGATGCCGAGGACTTCGCGGATAACGTCCATGCCCTGCTTTTCAAGGTCGAGGACTTCGTGCAGCTCCCAGACATTGTCGGCAGCGCCATCGTGCATAGCGGCGACGAACTCACCGGTCTCACCGAGCAACTTGCCAACGGCCTTCAAGGCGTCACGCGTGGCCGGCACCGGTACTGGGCGATACCAGACCGCGCCCGCCGGACGCATCAGCGCATCAAGCAAGCGAGCATCGCCAGTCAGCCTGATCAGCTCTTCCAGCTCATCAGGGTTCAGCCAGCGGCGCTCTTCGTCGAGCTTGAGTTTCTTTTGAAGGGTGTCGTTCTCCAACACCATGTCAAAGGCAAGGGCGGTGATTCCGCCCTTGTAGTCCCGACCAGCGCGATAGATCGCCTGGCGTAGTGGTAGGACCGGACCAGCGTCCGGCAAAAGATCTGTGCGACTCATAACCGTAAATCCCCTATTTACGGTGTAGCCATAGGTCGGGGCAAACCCTATCCTATGACCACGACCGATGTGCATGTGCTGTGTGTCGTCGTAGCTGGGCTGGGGGATTCTTTGGTGAGAGGCCCCAGCTCGGCACCTTTTAAGCAGCTTTGGGCTTACGGCGCGATCCGATTGGTCGAATCTCTACCGCCGAACACGCCCCTTTCTCGTCAACTCGGACTCGAATATCCCGAGCCGAGTTGAGCATTTGAGACACAGCGCTTTGCGATACCCCGATGAGTAAAGCCAGCTCTGGTTGAGTCTTCCCCTCCGCGAAATCTTCCAGAGGGATACCTATTTCGTTAGCCATCCACGTTTCCTCGAATGGGCGTTGCGGTATGGATATTAGTGTTACTTCTTTTAAACAGCAAGCAAAAAAGACGCACAACTGTTTTGAAAAAATAAGCCTTCCTTATAAATTGGGAAGCATGATTACTTCAATCCCCCTTGTTGCCGATGACGAGACCAGAAAAGCCGAAGCCATGCGCTTAAAGGCTATTTATCAGGATCGAAAACGGAAAGACCCGAGTCTTACCCAGGATAAAATCGCCGATCTCTGCGAGTGGTCTGGACAAAGCGTCGTCAGCCAGTACTTGAACGGCCGAATCCCACTCAACATTGGAGCGCTCATCAAATTTGCGAAGGTATTGGGTTTTACGCTCGACGAGGTGAGCCCCCGCCTGGCTGGGTTAGCAGAATTGCCTCGCATACGACCTGTGGAAAACCTTCGAACCGATTGGGAAATGCACCCAATTGAGGTTTGGGACGATGAAACTCCGCTCGGACCTGATGAAGTCGAGCTGCCATTTTTCAAGGAAGTGGAACTGTCCGCGGGGAAAGGATCCGAGGTAATGCTTGAGACGAATGGCCGAAAAATGCGCTTCGGCAAACGATCACTTAAAAAGAAAAACATTGATCCAGCATCGGCAGGGTGCGTTCCAGTCACTGGCAACAGCATGGAGCCTGTCCTCCCTGACGGCTGTACGGTGGGCGTGGACACTGCAAACACGACTATTCAAGACGGGAAGATGTACGCGATTGATCACGACGGCCAGCTCCGTGTGAAGCTTCTCTATCGCCTACCTGGCTCCGGGTTGCGCCTGCGAAGCTACAACACCGAAGAGCATCCAGATGAGCGCTATGAGGGTGACTATGTACAACAGCACATTCGCGTAATTGGGAAGGTGTTTTGGTACTCGGTAATGCTCTGAATCACCTCAATTAAAAGGCCCCATGCGGGGCTTTTTTTTCGACCACTACTTTTATTTCGCTGATTTTATAAGTGTTACTGTTGACTTATTAAATCAGTGATACTAATTTTGCACTCGTATCTACCTCTCACCAAAGAGTACGAGCCATGCAAACCACACAGCACAGCAACACACGCTGCCCGGTCTTCTTACACCCAGCAGCCGCTACCAGCCGCGCAGCAGTGATCGCAGTCCAGCAATCCACCGGACTGCTGGTGATCACTAACACGCGTACCAAGCCGCGCACCGTTCAGCTTATCGACACCAACCAAACTTCCCCATGGGGAGGTGACGCAGCATGAGTCAACTTCTGATCGGCCTTGCCGGCCGCGCCCGCACGGGCAAAACCACCGCAGCCAATCACCTGGAAAACGACTACGGGTTCCAGTCCTACGCGTTCGCAGACCCGCTGCGCGAAGGACTGATGACCATGTTCAACCTGTGCCCTTGCGACTTCGACGGCGCGCAAAAAGAAAAGTCGATTGAATGGCTCGGCCGTTCCCCTCGCGAACTGATGCAATCGCTTGGGACTGAGTGGGGCCGCAACCTGGTGCATCCAGAGTTGTGGCTGCTACTCGCCGAACAGAACCTCGAATTCCTGGGCGAAATCCATGAAACCGCCACGGGCTTCGTAATCAGCGACCTGCGGTTTGAGAACGAAGCACAGTTCGTCCGCAACCGCGGCGGGGTCGTGATTCACCTGTATCGCCCATCAGCACCAGAGGTTAACGCTCATGTCAGCGAAGACGGCATCCGGTGCCTGGAGCAGGACTTGATGTTGGCGAACTACGGAACAGAGGAAGAGCTTTTCCGAAACCTCGATTCCATTGTGGCAATTCTGCGCGCCCGCGCAGTTGCCGCCTGAGGACAGCGCCATGAACCGCACCCTGGACGAAACGGCCGCAGTGCTCGGCCTCAAGCCCCGCGCCTTCCGCACAAGGCTGCGGGAACTGGGCATTTTGAATAGCAGTGGTGACCTTGCCAGCCAGTACCGAGACCGTGGGCACCTGTACTCGGACCCACGCAGCACCTTGATCCCCTCGCTCAACAAATGCCGCCACTACTCCGTGGTGATGGTGAAGGAAGACGGCGTGGATTGGTTGGCCAAGAAGCTGGGAATCACCATCACCAAAAAGGACGCCGCCGCATGAAAACCAATCAACTCAACGCCTACACCCAAGCGCTCGGCGCCCTGAAGCTGATCCCGATCTACCTGACCTGTCCGGGAGTGATCAGTCGAGCCACGATCTTGGGCGCCTCGACCGAAGCGGTCCAACTGCTGGAGAGCATGCCAGCACTCAGCACCGAACTGGCCGAAGTGTTCCGCTCCGTCAACAACGTGATCCACGAAGGCCAGACCGCCTACGTAACCCCGACCAACTCGCCCGAATATCCCTTCGGCGCCGTAGTCGCTGACTCAGCCGGCAACATCTGCGCCGCGGGCATAGGCAAAAGCAAAGAAAGCCTCGCCGAATTGATCCGCCTCAAGTTGCTGCCCCCATCGGAGGGGTTCGGGGAGGACGCCGCGTGAGCGACACCCTCGATCAACTACGCAAACAGTTCGCCACGCCTTGCCCGACCTTGTCGGCAGTACGTGAACAGTACTTCGCACACATCCGCACCGACCGCTACCTGCTGGCCGAGATCAAAGCCGGCCGCATCGCCCTGGTCGTAACGCGCCTGCACTGCTCGGCCCGAGCAAAGCCGGTGGTGTACCTGCACAACCTGGCTGACTACCTCGACGCCCAAGCGACGAAGGCAGCGGCCTGATTCAACGGTAGCCCCTGCCGACCAGGGGCAAACAACCCGCACTCAATGAGGCACAGCACATGAAACCTACGGACACAGCCGAATTCATCGGCGAACTCAACGCAGGCGTATTCGCAAACCAGATCGGTCACGCACTTTCCGAAGTGGCATCGGGTGTTGTCGATAACGGCAAGGTCGGCTCAGTCACGCTGACCTTCACCCTGAAGCAGATCGCCGACAGCCACCAGGTCACCGTCAACCACAAGCTCGCCTACAAGGTGCCAACGAAACGCGGTAGCCGCAGCGAAGACACCACGCTCGACACGCCGATGCACGTCAACGAGGGCGGGCGCTTAACGCTGTTCGCCGAAGCACCTCGCGCAGGCCAGCTGTTCAACCGCGACGACGCACCGATTCACGCCAAGTCCTAAACCAACCCGCTCCATACCTCTCACCAAAAGGAAATCGATCCAATGGAAGCCAAAGCAATTCAGTTGATTCAAGAAACCGCCGTTCTGGCCTACGCCAAGCAGCTCAACACTTTTACCCCGACACTGGTACTGCCATCGGACCAGAAGATCCACAGCATCGAGAAGTTCCAAGCTGTACGCAGCCGCTTCCGTGGCGCGCTCACCACCCACTCACTGCTGGATTTCGGTAACTACGTGATGGAGCAAAGCGCCGATGTCGTTGCTTCGGGCTTTGTTGATGCAGAAGCAATGTCGTGCACCGTGATTTTCAACCTGGGCGACACCAAGGCACCAGGGCACGGTGACTTCACAGCCACCCTCAACCTGAGAAAGACCGCAGCCTTCCGGGCGCTGGAGCGTGCTGCCGCCATCAAATTCGCGCAGAAAGACCTGAGCGACTGGATTGAAGATTGGGCGTCGAACCTCCAAGCCCTTGCTGCCGATGATAGTCACATCGACCTGCGCAAAGCCGCGAGCGCGATCCGCTCCATCAGCATCGAGCAAGCACGCAAGAGCGAACACGTCGTCGGCGACCTGAGCGCATCCCGCTCGGCGATGGACCAGATCGAAGCCAAATCCTCGGAAGGCCTGCCGGCTGAATTCCTGTTCACCGTCGAGCCTTACGAAGGGCTGAAGGTCCAGATCATCCGCCTCCGCGTGGCAGTCCTCACCGGCGGTGACAAACCCCTGCTGGTCCTACGCTGGATTGGCGAAGAACAACTACGCGAAGACCTCGCCCAAGAGTTCAAAGATGTCGTTCAACAGGAAGTCGGCGGCGGCTCGAAGCTGACCATCGGCAGCTTCAACCTGGGCTAACCACCATCGCAACACCCGCCGCCGTCCTCTCACCAAAAATCCCGGCGGTGGGCTCTACCGAGGTTCACAGCACATGACCACAATTCAAATTTGCGCGCTGATCGCTCTGATCGCACTTGTTGGCCTTACCTATTGGACGGGTTATCGCAACGGCCTGATCGATGGCCGAATTGAAGGCGTTGACGAAGGCAAGGCCATTCAGCATTCAGAAAACTCAGAGACTATCCAGGATCTGCAGCGATCAGTCGATCAGGCCAACGCCACCAACAAGCAACTGAGCTCCAACTACGAATACGCGCTGGCCACTTCGAAATTGGGAGAGCCAGAACGGCAGACCCTACTGGCCATCGCTGAACAACTGCGAATCGCCGCCGAGACATTCAGCGCATTTCGCACTGGCAAAAAACTCGAACGAGACACCGTTGCACTCCGCGATCAAGCGCTCGCCTTGGCAACCCTTCTGAAGCCGGTAGTACTGGAGAATGCCGCATGAAAAACCAAGCTACCGCCACTCTTTGCATCTATCACGCAAACTGCGCTGATGGCTTCGGGGCTGCCTGGGTTGTTCGTAAAGCGCTAGGGCCAGATGTGGAATTCCATTCCGCGCACTACGGTGATCCGGCTCCTGACGTCACGGGCAAGAACGTCATCATTGTCGACTTCTCCTACCAATACGACGTGCTCGTAGCACTGACAGAGAAAGCCGCGTCGATACTCGTGATCGATCACCACAAGACAGCCATGGCTGACCTGGTCGGTGTACCACCAGCAGAACTGCACTACGAGCTACACCAAAAAAATAGCACTGGGAAACTTCATGCGCTTTTCGACATGAAACGATCAGGCGCCGGCCTGACCTGGGACTTCTTTTTCCCTGCACAACCACGGCCGCCACTGATCAACCACATTGAGGATCGGGACCTGTGGCTTTTTAAGCTCGAAGGCACCCGCGAGATCATGGCGGACCTTTTTAGCTACCCGCATGAATTCACGATCTGGGACCGTCTCTTCGCCGACGAGATCAACTGGATACGCCTCGATGGTGTGGCCATCAATCGCCAGCACCAAAAGACTGTGGCTGACCTGGTGCGCACCACCAAACGCCGCATGCTAATCGGGGGGCACGATGTGCCTGTCGCGAACCTTCCATACATGTTTGCGAGCGATGCCGGGGCTCTTATGGCTGAAGGCGAACTCTTCGCCGGCACTTACTTCGATACACCTGATGGCCGAAACTTTAGCCTGCGCAGCACAGACGCCGGCATGGACGTATCCGAAATTGCCAAACAGTACGGTGGCGGAGGTCATCGCAATGCCGCTGGCTTCAAGGTTTCGTTCGATCATTCTCTTGCGCAGGGCCGAGTATGAACAATGAATTTCAGCGCGAAGAGCGCTACGTCGTGTTCAAAATTTCAAAACTCGACTCTGATGCCTTCGTTAAGGCAAAGCAGCTTGAAGCCTTGAACAACAGCTTTCTCGAAGACGCTCGTGTCGAGTCCGTCGTTGTTGAGGCGGATTGGCCGGAATACGAACGTGTGTGGACGATGATCGAAGCGCGGGTGAGTGGCAAGGTATCTGCCATCGATACACCAGAGGTTTTGGCGGTCGTAGCGGAAACGGAAAGTGCTTTTCCGGAAACGATGTTGATCCATCAGGATGCCATTGACGCAGTACCCGTCGGAACCGAGTTGATCGACCGCGCCCACTTCACTCGACTGCAAGCCGAGATTACCGCGCTGAGAGGTCTGACGCCAGGTATGCCGCCCCGTCCACCCGAGGGACAAGGGTTGCCACGTTATGGACTCCGCTGGAACGGCCCCAGCCAACCACTTGCGGTACCCATGGAGGATGGTTATTGGACGCCCTGGCATTTGGCGGACCAGTTCAGAACCAAGAACACCGACGGCCAGGAGATCAATCCATGAACACAGCCTTCATCCTGATGGCCCAATACAATGGCCGGGCAATCATCCCACTAGAGCAGGTATGCAAGGACTACTTCACACACCTGACCACCGAAATGTTCCAGCGCAAGGTATTGGCAGGCCAGATTAAAATTCCGATCACTCGCCTGGAGCCAAGTCAGAAAAGCGCAAAGGGTGTCCACATTACTGACTTGTCAATTTATCTTGATCATCAGAGGGACAGCGCGTTAAAAGAACTCAAACAGCTTAACAAATAAAAAAAGAGGTGCCCCAGAGGCACCTCTCCATTCAACTTCAAGAAACGAACATCATAGTTCAACATACACCGCAATAGGATCAATAATAATCTCATCATTTGACCGCCCTTTGAACGAGTTTTCAAGGGCAGCTAAGGCAGCAGTGTTTATATTAATAGCCTCTCGCAGCGTGTGTTCCTCAGTAATCTCCTCAGATTCGCGATCGGAGGCAAATTCCCCCATCTGAGTTACTACACCAAGCAACACAAACTCGACCTCCGTAAATCTTGAATATTTTTTTACAATCGAACGTTCAGATTCTCGCAAATTATCTCTATTGAGATCGGCTGAAACTCGAAAATCCGCGAAATCCATCGCTAACTCTAGCGTATCGCCAAATGATAGCTCAAGGACATCTCCCAAATGCTTTTGATAGAACATTTCATTCGCAGTTTGGGAGAAAGTCTTAACATCAGATAACGCTTTTAGCTGATTTTGACAAGAAATAATTTCCGACTTCCTGCTAGAACTCAGACCAGCAATTTTCTCAACCAACTCCTCCCTCTCCCCATTAGTTGTAACCACACCTAATGATTGACGAATGGAGTTCATTGAACGCAAAGTCTTTACCATTTCGAGAAAATCGACAAACTTCGCTTTACCCTTGACTCTCGCGATTTGGTTATGCTGCAAGCTACCGTATACATCCGACCTTGAAAAGGACGAATCAATTTGCACTAACTTAGATAACTCTACAAGCCGATTCTCAAACACCGAATAGGCATAATCATGTAGAAATTTTTTCTCAAAACTGGCTGACGTTTTTTCAATTATCTCCGCGATAATTCTTCCGCTAGCAACGGGACCTTTTTGCGTCGTTTCATCTGCAACGGAGTCGCGAGTTTCTTCAAGAATATAATCAGTAACGCCTTCCATCAGTTGCGAAGAAAGGGAGTACATTTTAAAGCGATCAAGGTAAATGAAGCTTTTCACGCTCTGACTTCCTTTTCAAAAAATCATCGTAGTATTTCTTTCTGGTATCGGCAAACGTCCAAACAGCAAAAGAAATACCGACAATTGCAATGGCAACTGTAAAAATGTAAATCGCTGCAGTCATACATTAAACTCCTACACTTCTGCTTCGGAGGACTTTGACATTCTATCATAGAGACAAAGACAAAGCAAAAACGATATTGTTGAAGATACAATTGCAGAGTACAATACAGCATTCACATTAACGCCGGAAAAGACCTCCGACATTAAAAGCATTACATATAACGCAGAATAAAAAAGCATAAAAAGTGCTGATACACCCATCATCCTATGCTTCCAATCAGCATCAGAAAGATTGTGATATCTAATTTCATTGAAAATAGACACCTGCAACACAATCCCAAACGCGATAAAATCAGGCGCACTAAAGTACGGCACTTCCTTCTCACCAACAATCAGCAAGCTGACTAATAAACGCAGAAATATTGGGGCCATCCCAAATAATACCGTGTATATAAGCCAACGCAGCTTAAGATCACTAAACACAAGCCACTTCATTGGATTTCCCTTTTATTTTCAGATCGCGCACCCAACACCACAGGGGCCGCGATAATTTTAAAGAGCCACTTCCAGCCGTTGTAGATATCACCCCTACCACGCAAATGCGTGTATCGTCTTAACGAATTCCAATCGCGATGACCAGAAACACTTGCAACACGCGGAATATCCCAGTCCATTTCGAACAAGCGACTAACTCCGTCGTGACGCAAATCGTGAAAGTGAAGATCCTCAATTTCAAGGAACTTACAGGCTTTAGCCCAGTTCGAGGAAATAGTTGCGGAATTATAAGGAAAAATCTCGGCGCAGGACTTCGGCATAGTGTTCATGATTCGCCATGCCTCATCCGGAATGTAACACCAAACATCGTTACCGATCTTCTGCCCCGGGTTCTTCATATCCCGCACCAACACGCGCTGTCCAGCCTCATCGACATCGGACCAAAGAATACGGCAGATCTCATCCTGCCGACGCGTCGAGAACAACGCGAATCCAGCCACTTTGAGCATGTTGATAGAGCTAGGTCGGCGCTGAAGGATGCCGGCAAAATGCTCAAGCAATTTATCTAACTCACTCAATGTCGGCCGTCGATTACGCTCACGGCTCTTCATGTTGTAGCCTAGCTTTCTAAGCACTTTACGAGCGTCTCCCATCGAGTGGGTATCTACCTCATATCCCCATGCTGGTCGAGCAATCGACAGAACAGCCCCAAGGTGCGCCAAATCATTGCCGGCGGTCTGCGGCTGGACACCGCCGCCCTCCTTACTCATTCGCCAGAGCGCAAAGTCCACCAACCGCTGGCTGTTTATGTCGGAATCAATGGTCTGACCGAACTCTGTCGCTGCGATGGCATTTAGAGTTGCTTCCTTTGTTTTACCCAGCGGCCGGACTTTCTCCATTTCATCCAGATACTGTTTAATCATGTCCTGGAGGGTGACACCTTTTCGGTTCGCTCGCTCAATCGCACCTGGCTGATCCAGCTCTGCCTCACGTCGCCGCACCCAGGCTTGAGCAGCCTGTTTCCGGGCGAAGGTCTGACTCTCTTGGTAGACTTGCACTCCGTCGCGCTTGATGCGGATCTGAGCCGTGTAGCTCACGGTCCCATCCGCCAGTTTTCTTGCCCTGATAGTCGCCATATCAAAAGTGGTACGCGTCAGTTTTGAAGTGGTACATCGTACCACCGACATTCAAAAAACGCCCGAAAACGCCCTAAAACACGCTGAAAACACGTAGAGCAAAATGGTCCAGAACACCCACTCCAGCACAGCAAACTCAAGCCCTGCGCTATCTAGACGCTTCAGCGTTGCGCCCATGATGGACTGGACTGACAGGCATTGCCGGTTTTTCCTGCGCCTGCTCTCCAAGAACGCCCTGCTCTACACCGAAATGGTCACCACCGGCGCGCTGCTCAATGGCGATCACGAGCGTTTTCTGCGTCACAACGAAGCCGAGCACCCTCTCGCCCTGCAACTCGGTGGCAGCGTTCCGCTGGACCTGGCCGCCTGCGCGCGCATGGCGCAGGAGCACGGTTACGACGAGGTGAACCTGAACGTCGGCTGCCCGAGTGATCGGGTGCAGAACAACATGATCGGCGCGGTGCTGATGGGGCATCCGCAGTTGGTGGCTGATTGTGTGAAGGCGATGCGCGATGCGGTGTCGATTCCGGTGACGGTGAAGCACCGGATCGGGATTAACGGGCGGGACAGTTACGAAGAGCTGTGTGATTTCGTCGGCACGGTGCGCGATGCCGGGTGCACGAGTTTTACGGTGCATGCGCGGATCGCGATTCTGGAGGGGTTGTCGCCGAAGGAGAACCGCGATATTCCGCCCCTGCGTTATGACGTGGCGGCGCAGTTGAAGAAGGATTTTCCGGAGCTGGAGATTATTCTCAACGGCGGGATCAAGACGCTGGAGGCCTGTCACGAGCATTTGCAGACCTTCGACGGCGTGATGCTCGGTCGTGAGGCGTATCACAATCCTTATGTGATGGCTGAGGTCGATCAGCAACTGTTCGGCAGCACGGCACCGGTGATCACTCGGGCGCAAGCGCTGGCGCAGTTGCGGCCTTATATCGCGGCGCATATTGATGCAGGCGGTTCGATGCACCACATCACCCGTCATGTGCTGGGGCTGGGCACCGGGTTTCCGGGGGCGCGCAAGTTTCGGCAGTTGTTGTCGGTGGATATTCATAAGGCCAAGGAGCCTCTGGCGTTGCTGGATCAGGCGGCGGAGCTGCTTGAAGGGCGTTAACGGTCAACCGCGTTGAACCTGCGCCCGGATTTGGCATCGTATTTACGGACACCGCGCCCCGCCTTTCAAACATCCGTTTTCCAGATGTTGCCGCCGGGGCCTTCGATACGTACATGTGCCCTTGAGTGGCTGTCAGCGCTCGGGTAATGTCATTAGACCCATAGGACAGAGCACGCCCATGACTTCCAAGCTGGAACAACTCAAACAGATGACCACCGTGGTTGCCGACACCGGCGACTTCGAAGCGATCGCTCGCGTTAAACCGGTGGACGCTACCACCAACCCTTCCCTGTTGCTCAAAGCCGCGGCCATTCCAGGCTATGCCGAGTTGTTGAACGCTTGCGTCAGCGACTGCAAGGGCGATGTGGGCCTGGCCAGCGACCGTTTTGGCGTCGCGGTAGGGCAAGAGATCCTGAAAGTGATTCCTGGCCGTATTTCCACTGAAGTGGACGCGCGCCTCTCGTTCGACACTGACGCCGTATTGAAGCGTGCGCACCGTCTGATCGAGCTGTATGAAAAGGCCGGCATCGGCCGCGACCGCGTGCTGATCAAGATCGCTTCCACCTGGGAAGGTATCCGCGCTGCCGAAATCCTGGAAAAAGAAGGCATCCAGACCAACCTGACATTGCTGTTCTCGTTCGCCCAGGCGGCGGCGTGTGCCGATGCGGGTGTGTTCCTGATTTCGCCGTTCGTGGGCCGTATCTACGACTGGTACAAGAAGGCCAACGGCAACGACTACACCGGCGCGGATGATCCGGGCGTGCAGTCGGTGACGCGTATCTACAACTACTACAAGGCCAATGACTACAAGACCGTGGTCATGGGCGCGAGCTTCCGTAACCTGAATCAGATCGAGCAACTGGCCGGTTGCGACCGTCTGACCATCAGCCCGGACTTGATCGACAAACTGGCGGCGGACACTGGCAAGCTGGAGCGTAAATTGGCGCCAGGTCATACCGGTGAAGCGCGCTTGAGCCTGAATGAAGCGCAGTTCCGTTGGTTGTCCAACGAAGATGCGATGGCGACCGAGAAACTGGCGGAAGGGATTCGTCAGTTTGCCCGGGACCAGGAGAAGCTTGAGGCGCTGTTGCAGGCCAAGCTGTGATCTAGTTCAGTGCAATGCAAAAAGGGCGAACCTAGATGGGTTCGCCCTTTTTTGTGTGCGTTTGTTTGGTGCGGGTTTTGTGCCTGGGAATTTGGGGGATTTCAGGCCGCCATCGCCAGCAAGCTGGCTCCTACACAGATGATGATTTTGTAGGAGCCGGCTTGCTGGCGATGAGGCCAGTACAGGCTTCCTACCTTTTCAAAGGATCAGTGACGCTCCAACGCATTCACCAGATCATGAAACGCTTCACGATTCGAATCATTCAGCCCCATGAGGATCTTGTGCGCTTCCAGCACTTTGATCCGCACCACTTCTTCCGACTGGTCCTGGTCAGGCAAGTCGGTCAGGCACTCAGGGCACGGGATCGGGCGGTCAACGATGTTGAACACCTGCTCGAAGCCCATGGACTGCAACAGACGTGTGATGTCTTCGTGGGTGGTGACGACGGTCGGCAGCAGGCCGACTTTCTGCCGCGACAGGATCGACAGTTTGGCCAACAGGCCAAGGGTGGTGCTGTCGATGCTGCGGGTTTCGGTCAGGTCGATCACGATCGCGTTGAAGTTCAACGCCGTGAAGATCCGCTCAATAGTCGCATCCAACGCCGAACACAGGGTCAGGCGAACTTCACCGACGAACTTCAGGACGAAGGTGCCGTCCTGCTCGGCGAACTGGATTCTACCGGTACTCATTAAAGATTCCTGCTCAACACCAACAGGGCGATATCATCCGGCATCTCCCCTAGCGTGGCCAATCCAAAAACCTGCCGCAGCCCATCCAGGGTGCCGCCCGCTGCTTTGACCCGCTGGGGCAAAGCCGCTTCTTTTTCTTTGAGTGTAGGTTCTGGCAAAAGGTCCAGAATGCCATCGGACATCAGCGTCAGGCTGAAGGTCGGCGGCAGCTCCAGCACGTGATCTTCGTAGGTAGCTTCATTGAAGAGGCCTACCGGCAGACCACGCCCTTCCAGATATCGAACACTGTCTGGCGTGTACAACACAGGCAACGGCAAATGACCACCGATGCTATAGGTCAACAAACCTGTCTCCTCGTCGATGACTCCACCGACCATTGTGACGTGTTTACCCAGCTTACAACTGATCAGGCCCCGGTTGATATGACCAAGGACCTCTGAAGGCTTGAATTCCGGCAATGTGCCGTTGCGCTTGGATTCGAACAGCAAGCGCGTGGTCATGAATTTCAGCAGCACCGTAACGAAGGCTGAAGAAGCGCCATGACCGGAAACGTCCGCCAGGTAGAACGCTACCCGACGCTCGTCGACCCGAAAGTAGTCGACAAAATCACCCGACAGATACAAAGACGGGATGATCTGGTGTGCAAACTTGAATTCGTCAATGGTCCAGGGGCTGACCGGCAGCATGTTCATCTGCACCTGGCGACCGGCATTCTGGTCTTCCTGGAGCAGGTTCAGGCTGGCTTCAAGCTCGCGGTTGGCCTTTTCCAGCTTCTCACGGTAGCGCTGGTTTTCCAGCAGCAGACGCGCGCGATCCAGGGCCCGGCGCACAGAGTGCTCGAGCACGGCCAGATCTTCGAGAGGCTTGATCAGGTAATCCGCCGCGCCCAGGCGCAAGGCCTCGACTGCGTCGTTCATCACGCCGGCACCCGAAACCACAATCACAGGGGTTTGCGGTGACCGCTCGGTGACCTGGCGAATGAGTTCGAGTCCGCCCATCTGCGGCATGCGCAGATCGCAGATGACCAAGCCGGGCTTGTCTTGCTCGAATACCTGAAGACCCTGCTGGCCATTGCTGGCCTGCAAGACGCTGAAACCACTGTCTTCCAAATAGGCGGCGAGGCTCGCGCGCACTACTTCGTCATCATCGATTATCAGCAGCGTGGCACTGGTTTTTGGCATGTGGGCAAACGGCGCCAGAATTAGGTTGGCGTAGCAGGCTGGGCAATTGACCCCGCACACACTACTGGATTCGCTTTCTAGCCTCTCTGTTGCACCGCTTTCGGGCATCGACCCTACTGACAGGCACACCAGAGGTGCCCTTCTAAGGCGCAGACGGTACTCCCATCCGCGGGGCGTTTCAAGCTCACGCCGATGGTCGCTTGACGTCTTTACTTGTCAAATCACCGAGAGTTATAAGAACTGATAAAACCGTAACCCAATGGAAGGATGAAGCCCATGAGCCAAACCGAACGGGACTACAGCGAAAAGCGTGATTTCATCCGCATGCGAGTCGATGCTGATGTCGCGCTGATTCATGAAGGGGACGAAGTTGCAGCCGTCTGCATCGACCTTTCCAGCAGTGGCATGCAGGTTGAGGCACCGCGTCGGTTCAAGGTCGGCGACCGGCTCAGCGTGCGGATCGACTCCGATCATGCGGCACTCAAAGGGCTCGAAGCCGACACTGAAGTGGTCCGGGTTAAAGAACAGGACGGCGCCAGTCAGAAACTCGGCCTTACAATCTTGAAAATGAAATAACCCGGATCCAAAACCAAAAAAGGCGGCCAACAGGCCGCCTTCTTCGTTTTTACCGGTCTAGATCAAAAATCGTCTTCGACCTGACCGTCTTTGACTTTGAACTCGCGGTTCTGCAAGTACGCATTGCGGATGAAGGTGTACTTGTCGCCGCTGATCAGCTTCTCGGCCGACAGCAGACTGGCGCGGGTGTCGACGACGTTCAGGGCGAAGATCGAGTTACGCACCGGTACGTCGTGGATGTACGGGTACGGGCCGGTGTAGCCGTCGACAAATTTGGCGGGTGCATCACGCAGAGTGCTTGGGCCCAGCAACGGCAGCATCACGTACGGGCCGCTTCCTACACCCCAGTAGCCCAACGTCTGACCGAAGTCTTCGTCGCTGCGATTGAGGCCCATCTTGGTGCCCACATCGAAGAAGCCCAGCAGGCCGAAGGTGGTGTTGAAGATCAGGCGTGCGGTGTCGACGCCGGCAGCTGCCGGTTTGGCCTGCAAGATGTTGTTGGCAAGGTTGGTGACATCACCGACGTTGCGGAACATGTTGTGGATGCCGTCTTCGAGAAATTGCGGGGTCACGAACTGATAGCCCTGCGCCAGAGGCTTCAGCGCATAGGTGTCGAGCACATCGTTGAACTTGTAGATCGGACGGTTGATGCTTTCCCAAGGGTCCTCTTCCGTGGCTGCCTGGGCAGCGAACGGAGCCAGCAACACACTGGCGCACACACAAAACTGAGCTAGATGATTGCTCCAGCGCATAGAAAAACTCCTTGGTTTGTACTGGCGCGGGCGTCTTGGCCCGAACATTAAGCTGGTGAGTATAAGACGGAAAAGCCGCTTTAGGCAGCATCGTGCGTGATGGCCTACGGATGATTCGCCATGACTGTGAGCGATTCACATCCATGTCACTCAACTGTCACCGGCGGCGCATAGCCTTGACGCTATTTCAGGGATGTTGACATGCCGCACGCCGAAACCTTGCCCCTCGCCGCCCCCAGCCTGACCGCCGTCCTGTTTGGCCTCAGCGGTTGCCTGGTGGACTTCGGCGCCCGCACGCGCCAGCACGGCGACCATTGCGCCGAACATGCCGAAGTCACACCTGGCGCTCTGGACAGCCTGCACAGTTTGCAGCGCCAGCAGATTCCCTGTGCCTGGCTCGACGAACTTCCCCCCGCATTAAGCCTTTCGCTGGCCGCCGCCCTGCCCGACTGGGTCAAGCCGTCGCAACACCCCGCAACAATCAATCCGTGGCCAGCACCGAATGCATGCTGGCAAGCCTTGATGGCGCTGAATGTCGGGCAACTGGATGGTTGCGTGCTGGTCAGCGG
>NZ_JAGYFX010000003.1:0-133623 GCF_019946615.1 Pseudomonas sp. BF-R-01 | reverse complement strand
GCCCTCAGGTCCATCGCGAGCAGGCTCGCTCCCACAAGGAGCAGCGTTCGCGTTGCTTTTTTGAACAACTACAACAAAAACAATAGGTGAACATCATGAGCCGTATCTTGACCGAGTCCGTCAGCCGCCGATCCTTCCTAGTGTCTGCCGGCGTCACCGTGGGTGGCGCATTTGCCGCCAACCTGCTGCCTTCCAGCGTCTTCGCCGCGACCAAACCCATCGTGCTGCGCTACACCAGCAGCCTGCCCGACACCCACCCGCTGAACCAACAGATGAAGGCCGCCTCGCTGGCGATCAAGGCCGAAACCAACGGCGCGGTGGACTTGCAGGTGTACGCCAACGGCGCCATGGGCGGCGACACCGACATGCTGTCCCAGGTGCGCGCCGGGGCGATCGATTTCATTCCATTGCCGGGTGCGATTCTCTCGACGCTGGTGCCGGCCATGTCGATTGAAAGCATGCCGTTTGCGTTCAAGGACTACGACAGTGTCTGGGCCGCGCTGGACGGCAAGCTGGGCGAGTACGTGCGCGCCAAGACCGAGAAGGTCGGCCTGATCCCGATGGAAAAAGTCTGGAACAACGGCTTCCGCCAGATCACCAGCTCGACGCGTCCGATCAACACGCCGCAAGACCTCGCCGGCTTCAAACTGCGCGTCTTGGTCAGCCCGCTGTGGACGTCGATGTTCAGCGCCCTGGGCGCCTCGCCGACCGGCATCAGCATCAACGAAACCTACTCGGCCTTGCAGACCAAAGTGGTCGACGGCCAGGAAAACCCGCTGGTGGTGGTCGAGTCCGCACGTTTCTATGAAGTGCAGAAATATTGCTCGATGACCGACCACATCTGGGGCGGTTTCTGGATCGTCGCCTCGGGCAAGACCTTCCCGAAACTGCCGGCGGACGTGCAGGAAATCGTCTCCCGGCAGATCAACGCCGCCGCGCTGGTTCAGCGCCAACAGGTGATCGACCTCAACTCCAGCCTGGAGCCGTCGCTGACCGCCCACGGCATCACTTTCAACAAAGTCGACCGCACACTATTCAGGACAGACCTGCAATCGAAAGGCTTCTACACCCAATGGAAGGATAAGTACGGCCCGGAAGCCTGGAGCTTGCTTGAGCAATACGCGGGTCAACTGTCCTAAGCCGGAGACAAAGTCATGAAAAATGAACTGCCAATGACGGATGTTGCTCCCGCTGAAGGACTCAGCCCACACCAAACCACATTTCGTCTCGGCCGCGCGCTGGACACCGGTCTGCGCTGGCTGACCGAGGGCAGCGCGGCGTTGCTGGTGGTCATCGAAGTCACGCTGCTGTTCTGCAACGTGTTCTCGCGTTATGTGCTCAACCAGCCGATTGTCTGGGGCGACGAACTGGCTTCGCTGCTGTTCCTGTGGCTGGCGATGCTCGGTTCGGTGGCGGCGATGCGGCGCGGCGAGCACATGCGGCTGACCTCGTTCATCTCGCGGCTGCCCATGGAAAAACGGGCGTTCATCGACACCCTGGGCGCAGTGATCGTCATCACCTTCATCGGGCTGCTGTTTACCCCGGCCTGGGAGTACGTCAGCGACGAGTGGATCATCACCACCGCCGCCCTCGAAATCCCCAACGCCTTTCGCGTCTCCGCCATCGCCGTCGGCCTGAGCCTGATGTTGATGACCTGCGTCGCCCGGCTGTTGACCAGCGCACGGTTGATCGACTTCTCGGTCTCGGTGGCGATGCTCGCATCCCTCGGCGCGTTGTTGTGGGTGGCCGAAGGCTCGATGTTGCTGATGGGCAACTGGAACCTGGTGATTTTCTTCATGGTCGGCGTGATGGCGATGATCGTCATCGGCGTCCCCATCATGGTCGCGTTCGGCCTGGCCACGGTGGCGTACCTGTCGACCATGACCAGCACACCACTCACGCTGGTGGTGGGGCGGATGGACGAAGGCATGGCGAGCCTGATCCTGCTGGCCATCCCGCTGTTCGTGTTTTTGGGTGCACTGATCGAAGCCATGGGCATGGCGCGGGCGATGATCCGTTTCCTGTGCTCGCTGATCGGCCATGTGCGCGGCGGTTTGTCGTATGTGCTGATCGGCGCCATTTACCTGATCTCCGGTATTTCCGGCTCGAAAGCGGCCGACATGGCCGCCATCGCCCCGGCGCTGTTTCCGGAAATGAAGAAGCGCGGCGAGGACGAAAACGAACTGGTGGCGATGCTTAACGCTTCCGGGGCGATGTCGGAAACCATTCCGCCGAGCCTGGTGCTGATCACCATCGGTTCGGTGACCGGCGTGTCGATTTCCGCACTGTTCACCGGCGGTTTCATGCCGGCGGTGGTGGGCGCAATTGCGATGGCAGCCGTCATCTGGTGGAAGAACCGCAAAGGTGAGGCCTCCACCGGCAAACGCGCCTCGGGCAAGGAAATCGGCCACTCGCTGCTGCTCGCGATCCCTGCGCTGGCCCTGCCCTTCGTGATCCGCACTGCCGTGGTCGAAGGGGTCGCCACCGCGACCGAAGTCGCCGCCATCGGCGTGGCTTACACCTTCATCGTCGGTCTGCTGTGTTACCGCTGCTTCGACTGGCGCCGCTTGTACCCGATTCTGGTCAGCACCGCGTCGTTGTCCGGCGCGATCCTGATCATCATCGGCAGCGCCACCGCCATGGCCTGGGCGCTGACCCAGTCGGGCTTTTCGCACCAGTTGGCGCAAGTGATGGCGACCGTTCCGGGGGGCGCGATGGGCTTCCTGATCATCTCCGCCGTGGCGTTCATCCTGCTCGGCAGTTTCCTGGAAGGCATCCCGGCCATCGTGCTGTTCGGCCCGCTGCTGTTCCCGATTGCCAAAGCCATGGGCATCAACGACGTGCATTACGCCATGGTCGCGATCTTCGCCATGGGCCTGGGCTTGTTCGCCCCGCCATTCGGCGTCGGTTTCTACGCCGCGTGCGCCATCGCCAAGGTCGACCCCAGTGGCGCCATGCGCCGGGTCTGGCCGTATCTCGGCGCCCTGGTCGTCGCGCTGGCGGTGCTGATCGCCGTGCCGTGGATTTCCATCGGTTTCCTGCCGTCTGCCTGAATCAACCTTTGACTGTCAGCACTCAAACACGAGGTTTTGTATGAATTTCTCCACACTGCACCCAGGCTCCGCCACCGAGCGCCCACTGATCGTCGACAAACAACGCACCATTTCGTTTCTGGGCGAAGACTTGCGCATCTACGCCACGCCGCGCCTGGTCGACGACATTGAACAGACTTGCCTCGATTACCTGCTGACCTTCCTCGACGAGGGTGAAAACACCGTGGGGGCGGCGGTCGATATCCGTCACGTCGGCGCCACGCTGCTGGGCATGTCGGTGAACATTGCCGCCACGGTCACCCGCATTGAAGGTCGCAGCGTCACCTTCAATGTCGAGGTGCGCGATGACGTCGAGCTGGTGGCGACAGCGGCGCATACCCGTGTGGTGGTGAATGTCGCCAAACTGCGCAGCCGCGTCCAGGCCAAAGCCGAGGCAGCGGCCGCAGGCGACGTCGAAGACGGCGTGCTCAGCCCTTCGCAATTCTCCGCGTCGCGCTGAGTCAGGGTCGCCGTCATGATCACCCTTCACGAACGCAACGGCATGCCGAACCTGGCGGCCGGGGATGCGCTGCCGGTCGTCGATGCCCATCACCATTTGTGGGACTTGGGCAACGGGCGCTATCCGTGGTTGCAGGACGAGTATCACGAGGAATTCTTCCTCGGCGACTATCACAGCCTGTGCCGTGATTTCCTGCCGGAACAGTTCCTCGCCCTGACCGAAAATCAACGCTTGGTCGGCACGGTGCACGTCGAGGCCGAGCGTGCACGCGATGAGCAAGTCGCCGAGACACGCTGGCTGGAACAAGTGAACGCCCGTTACGGCTTCCCGAATGCCATCGTTGCCCATGCCTGGTTCGATCGCGAAGACAGTGCAGAGATTCTCGCCGCTCAAGCCGCCAGGCCGCTGGTGAAAGGCATCCGTTCGAAACCGGTGACCTCGGCATCGCCGGACGTGTCGGTGGCCGGGGCCAAGGGCACCATGCAGGACCCGAACTGGCTGGAAGGCTTTTCGCGGCTGGCCGAGCACGATCTGTCGTGGGACCTGCGGGTGCCGCCGTGGCACCTGGTCGAAGCGGCGGAAGTGGCGGCGATGTTTCCGCAGATCCGCATTGCGCTCAACCACACCGGTTTCGCCTGGGACCGCAGCCCACAAGGCATGGCGCGCTGGCGCAAAGGCCTGGAAGCGTTGGCCTTGCAGCCGAACGTGCACATCAAGCTGTCGGAGTTCGGGCTTAAAGATTCGCCCTGGAATTATGACGACAACCGGATTGTGGTCCTGACCGCGCTGGAAATCTTCGGCCCCGAGCGCTGCATGTTCGCCAGCAATTTTCCGGTGGCCGGGCTGCGCGCGTCCTACGACACGATTGCCGATGGCATGGCCGCGATGCTCGCCCCCATGGGGCGTGCGGTGCAGGAAGCAGTGTTCGCCGGCAACGCCCGACGCTTTTATCGATTGGAGGAGCAGCATGGATAACCTGTCGGCCATCGACTGGCGCGCACGTTTTCTGGCCAGCGGCGACGATGCGGATTTGCCCATCGTCGACGCGCATCAACACTATTTCGATATCGAAAACCATTACTACCCGTGGCTGAACGACCGGCCGTTGCGACCGTTTCGTTATGGCGATTACTCGTCGATCTGCCGCAATTTCCTGCCGGCCGACTATCACCGGCTGACCGGCCGCCATCACGTGGTGCAGACGGTCTTGATCGAGGGTGAGTGGGACCCGGCGACACCGGCCGATGAAGTGCGGTTTGTCGAATCGCTGGCGAAAACCGAGTCCACCCTGGGCGCCATGGTCGCGCAGGCCTGGCTGGATCGTGAAGACGCTTTTGATCTGCTGCGCCTATACGGCGATCACCCGCTGGTGCGCGGCATACGCCACAAACCGGCAGTGACCAGCCGTGAGGCCTGGCGCGAAGATTTTGTCGCCCCCGGTTCGATGCGCGATCCGCGCTGGCGCGATGGCTATGCCCAACTGGCCGAAAACGGCCTGCACTTCGAATTGCAGGCGCCGTGGTGGCATCTGCCGGAAGCCGCCGAGCTGGCCCGGGATTTTCCCGACGTGTCCATCGTGGTCAATCACACCGCACTGCCCGCCGATCGCTCCGAAGAAGGTCTGGCCGGTTGGCGTGAAAACCTCGCCCTGCTGGCAAAGGAACCGAACGTCGTGCTGAAGATTTCCGGCATCTGCATTCCCGGCCAGGCATGGCCGGTCGAGTTGAACCGCGTGGTGGTGAACGACGCGATATCGATATTCGACGTCAGCCGCTGCGCGTTTGCCAGCAATTACCCGGTCGATGGCGTAGTGAACAGCCTCAGCGAAGTGTTCGACGGTTTCAAAACCATTGTCCGGGACCGCTCTCTCGAAGATCGGCTTGCGCTGTTTCATGACAACGCCCGACGCATCTACCGGCTCGCTTGACCCGATTTGAACAGCTCATCAGGAGTCCAACATGTTTGAAGTTTCAGGCCACAACTACATCGCCGGCACGCGCTCGGCCAACGGCACGCACACCCTGCAAAGCCACGACGCCAGCACTGGCGAAGCACTGCCCTTTCGCTTCCATCAGGCGACAACCGAGGAAGTGAATGCTGCTGCAGAAGCCGCGGCCACGGCGTACCCGACTTTCCGCAACCTGTCGGCCGCCCGACGCGCCGGGTTCCTCGATGCCATCGCCGCAGAACTCGATGCGCTGGATGACACGTTCATCGCCCTGGTGTGCCAGGAAACTGCCCTGCCCGCCGGGCGCATTCAAGGTGAACGGGCACGCACCAGCGGCCAGATGCGCCTGTTCGCCACGATGCTGCGTCGGGGTGATTTCTACGGTGCGCGCATCGACCGTGCGTTACCGGACCGTCAGCCACTGCCGCGTCCCGACCTGCGTCAGTACCGCACCGGTCTCGGTCCGGTCGCCGTGTTCGGCGCCAGCAACTTTCCACTGGCCTTCTCCACTGCCGGCGGCGACACCGCTTCCGCCCTCGCCGCCGGTTGCCCGGTGGTGTTCAAGGCCCACAGCGGCCACATGGCAACCGCCGATTACGTCGCCGATGCGATCACCCGCGCAGCGCGCAAAACCGGAATGCCCGCAGGCGTGTTCAACCTGCTCTACGGCAGCGTCGGCGAAGCGTTGGTCAAGCATCCGGCCATTCAGGCGGTCGGCTTCACCGGTTCATTGCGTGGTGGCCGCGCCTTGTGTGACATGGCGGCGGCGCGCCCTCAGCCGATCCCGGTGTTCGCCGAGATGAGCAGCATCAACCCGGTGTTGCTGATGCCCGAAGCACTCAAGGCACGCGGTGAAAAAATCGCCGCCGAGCTGAGCGCTTCCGTGGTGTTGGGTGCGGGCCAGTTCTGCACCAATCCCGGTTTGGTGCTGGGCATTCGCTCGGCGGAATTCACGGCTTTCCTCGAACGTTTTACCGGATTGATGAGCGAACAACCGGCGCAAACGATGCTCAACGCCGGCGCCTTGAAAAGCTATTGCCATGGCCTCGACAACCTGCGCGCTCACCCCGGTATCACGCACCTGGCCGGCAGCGAGCAACAGGGCAATCAGGCGCGGCCGCAAGTGTTCAAGGCCGATGCGAGCCTGCTGATCAATGGCGATGAGCTGCTTCAGGAAGAAGTGTTCGGCCCGACCACCCTCGTCGTTGAAGTCGCCGACCACAGCGAATTGATGCAGGCATTGCACGGTTTGCGCGGGCAGTTGACCGCCACGCTGATTACCGAGGATTCGGAGCTCGATACCCTCGGCGATGTACTGGCCCTGCTGGAACAGAAAGTCGGGCGCGTGCTGTTCAACGGTTATCCCACTGGCGTGGAAGTCTGCGACGCCATGGTGCATGGCGGCCCCTACCCGGCGACGTCGGATGCACGCGGCACCTCGGTCGGGACGTTGGCGATCGATCGTTTCCTGCGGCCGGTGTGTTACCAGAATTGCCCCGACAGCTTGTTGCCGGAGGCCCTGAAAAACAGCAACCCGCTGGACATCGCCCGACTGGTTGACGGCGTCAGCAGCCGCGATGCGCTGTAAGTCACACGGCTTCAACTAACACCCACGTTTAGCGACAACTTCCGCGCCTGTTGAACTACAGGCGTCGGATTCGCTCGTCCCGAAAACCGCAACACCCACACAACAACAAAAACAGAGGAAGTCTCATGCAAGTCCAACGTCACCCGAAACAACGCCTGTGCAAATTGATGCTGGCCATGTCCGCCGCCGTGATGATCAACATTGCAGGTGCTCAATTGGCCTTTGCCGAAACCACTCCCACCGCGACGACCGCGCCCATGCAATGCCCCACTGAAGCCACACCGCGCTACACCAAAACCCCCACCGGTTACCTCATGGTCCTGCGCACGGGCGACAACGCGTTCAAGGAGCTGACCAAACTGGCCATCGCCGAGAAGATCCCCAGCGCGTCCATCACCGGTATCGGCTTCGGCAACGTCAAGTTCGGTTTCTGGAACAAGGACAAGAAGGACTTCGACGCCAAGCTCTTGAACGGTGTCGAGATGGCGAGCATCACCGGCTCGGTCGCCTGGAAAAACGAACAGCCTTCGATCCATATGCACGGCGTGGCCGGTGACGCCACGTTCCAGGCGTATGGCGGCCACATCCTCGACTTCGAAGTCACCACCGGCTCGATGGAAATCACCGTGATCGTCCACCAGCGTCGCCTGGAGCGCGGCATTGACCCATGCATCGGCGCCAACGTGCTGGGTATCTGATCCAGGCATCACGCTCCCGCCTGTCACGGCGGGAGCCACCCTCCTGAATTCAAAAACTACAAAAAAAGGGGCGATTTACATGAGCAACAAGAACACCGTTGTAACCCTGGCGCTGGGCGCCATTGCACTGAGCACCCAGGCCCACGCCGATTTCCTGAGTGACAGCAAGGCAACCCTGGGGATGAGGAATTTCTACTTCAACAACGACAACCGCGACGGCCCGGCCGCGCCGTCGAAAACCGAGGAATGGGCGCAGGGTTTCATGCTCGACTTCAAGTCGGGTTACACCGACGGCATGGTCGGCTTTGGTGTCGATGCGCTCGGGCTGATGGGGGTCACGCTGGACAGCGGCAAAGGACGCCATGTCGGCAGCAGCATGATTCCGTCGGACAGCGACAACAGCGCCGTCGATGAATGGAGCCGGCTGGGGTTGACCGGCAAGGTCAAGGTCTCGAAAACCGAGCTGCGCCTGGGCACGCTGATGCCGAAACTGCCGATCCTGGTGTCCAACGACGGGCGCCTGCTGCCACAGACATTCGACGGCGGCCAGATCACTTCAAGCGAGTTCAAGGACCTGACCCTCACGGGTGGCCGCATCGAACATGCGACGGGCCGTGGCTCAAGCGACCGGACAGGCCTGGCGGCCACCGGCGGCACCCGTGAAAGCAACGCCTTCGACTTCGCTGGCGGCGACTGGAAAATCACCAAAGACCTGACCGCCCAGTATTACTACGCCAACCTCGACAACTATTACACCCAGCAGTTTTTCGGCCTGTTGCACACGCTGGCGATCTCGGACAATCAATCGCTGAAAACGGACCTGCGCTACTTCAAGACCGATTCGTCGGGCGCCAACAGTTCGGGCACCTCAGGCTACCGCATCAGCGGCTACACCGAAGGTGCCGATGGCGAAATCGACAACCGGACCTGGAGCGCCGCATTGATCTACACCGTCGGTGCCCATGCACTCACCGCCGGTTATCAAAGCGTCTCCAGCGGCAGCAACTTCACTCAACTCAGCCAGGGCAACCTGCCCGATAAAGGTGCCGGCGGCGCCAGCCTTTACCTGTACACCGATCGCCTGATCCAGACCTTCACCCGCGCCGGCGAACGCACGTCTTTCGGTCAGTATGCGTATGACTTTGCCGGTGTGGGTGTGCCTGGTTTGAAGGCTTCGGTCATCTACCTCAGCGGCGATAACATCAAGACCGTCACCGGCGACACCCAGAAGGAATGGGAACGGGATTTCGGCCTGGACTACACGATTCAGTCCGGCGCGCTCAAGGGTGTCGGGTTTGGCTGGCGCAACGGCAAGTCCAATAGTGAAGCGAGCCGTGATCAGGATCAGAACCGTTTGATCGTGAGCTACAGCATTCCGCTTCTTTAACCGAGGGAGCCGGAAGACCCCGACCTGGATTCAGGCTTGCCACAAAACCCTTTGTAGGAGCCGGCTTGCTGGCGATGACGGCCTCGAAATCGATGCAAAATCCACGGGCCTCATCGCCGGCAAGCCGGCTCCTACAGGGGGCGCGTTGTTCACACCATTCCGGCCTGCCACAACACCTTTGTGGGAGCCGGCTTGCTGGCGATGGCGGCCTCGAATTCACTGCAAAACCTAAGGGCCTCATCGCCGGCAAGCCGGCTCCTACAGGGATCGTGTTGTTCACACCATTCAGGCCTGCCGCAAAAACTTTGTAGGAGCCGGCTTGCTGGCGATGGTGGCCTCGAAATCGATGCAAAACCTAAGGGCCTCATCGCCGGCAAGCCGGCTCCTACAGGGGGCGCGTTGTTCACACCATTCAGGCCTGCCGCAAAAACTTTGTAGGAGCCGGCTTGCTGGCGATGGCGGCCTCGAAATCGATGCAAAACCTAAGGGTCTCATCGCCAGCAAGCCGGCTCCTACAGGGGATCACATCCCTCCGACGGTTGATCTCAATCCTTGAATTGCGTCAGTTGCTGGTTCAACGACCCGGCCTGATCGCGCAATTGCAGCGACTGATCGAGCAGGCTGCGGATCGCGTGATCGTTCTGCTCGGAGATGCGGCTGACACCCTGGATGGCGACAGACAATTGCTCACCGGTGGCGGCCTGGCTTTGGGTCTGGCGCGCCACTTCGCTGATGCGCATCAGAATGTCCTGGGCATGCTGGCGAATCTGATCGACACCTTGTGCCGAGGTGGTCAGTTGCACCACGCCCAGGCGCACCGCTTCGCCGACTTGCTGGACGTTGGCAACGGTGTTGCGCACATCCGAACCGATGGCGCCGATCATCTCGCCGATTTCACCGGTCGAGCGGCTGGTGCGTTCTGCCAGTTGCCGCACTTCGTCCGCCACCACGGCGAATCCGCGTCCCTGCTCCCCTGCCCGTGCGGCTTCGATTGCAGCGTTCAGGGCCAGGAGGTTGGTCTGGTCGGCGATGCTGCGAATCACCGCGATGATCCCCGCAATCTGCTGCGAGCGTTTTTCCAGGTCGCCCACAGTGCCGGCAACGTCGTCCATGGTCTGGTCGATGTGGGTGATCCCGGCCAGGGTCTGGTTCATATCGCCGGAGATATGCTTGGTCAGCTCTTCGGTGTTGCGCGCCAGTTGCTCCACGTCTTCGGCTTGCTGCGACATCTCGGTGACCGAGTGCGCCAGCGCGGTGACGCCGCTGGCCATTTCTTCGGTTGCGGTGTGCTGCGACGTCGCCCGGTCGGCAACGGCCTGAGTGGTATCGCCCAGGTGATTGGAGATCTGCATCAGGGCGCCGCTGCTGTGGCGAATCGACCCCACCAGATCCCCCAGGCGCTGGATAAACTGGTTGAACGCGCCCGCCAGTTTGCCGGTTTCATCGCCGCTGCGTTGTTCAAATCGCAGGCCCAATTCGCCGCCCCAGGCCTGGATACCGACCGTCAGGCCGGACAGCGGACGAATGTGCCACGCGAGCAAATGCCAGAGCACGATGGCCAATGCCAACAGCGCCACCAGGCCGATGACGACGGCGGTCCAGAGGAACTGATTGATGCCCGCCGTGGCTTCGGCCAGCGGGTACGCCACCATCAGCGCCCAAGTGTTCGGGGCTTTGCCGATGCGCACCGGTTGCAACACATAACCCCAGCCATCGCGCTGGAAGTCATACGGCTGACCGGCCTTGATCGCCTCTTTGGCCGCCGTCGGCAAATCGTCGGCCGGCTGGCTCAAACGCTTCGCATCAGGGTGGCTGGCGTACAGGCCGTTGCTCGACACCAGAGCGCCATAACCTTTGTAGGCATCGATTTTCGCCAGTTGGCGATTGATGCTTTCAAGCGGGATATCGACACCCGCCACGCCCAGGGCTTTGCCGCCCTGCAACAGTGGCGCCATGATCGACACCATCATGACTTTCTGGCCGCTGCCCGTGCTGTAGGCAATCGGTTCGGAAGCCCACGGCTGACGGCTGTGCAGCGGCTGATAGTAGTACTGGTTATCGGCATTTTCCGGGGCATAACCGCTGAGCGCTTCCGATTTCACCGAGCCACTCGCACGGTTCCAGTAGGTCAGGTAACGGCCGGTGGCGTCGTGATTCGGCTGGTTGGCGAATTCGCTGTCCTTGCCATCGAAGGCGTTGGTTTCCCAATACTGCCCCAGGCCCAAAAGTTGCGGATTGGCTTCAAACAGTTGGCGGGTCACGGCATCGGCGGTCTTGCGATCAACGTGCTGTTGCTGCATGGCCGTTGCGACACTGGCCAGCGATTCGGCGACGGTAAAACCGACACCCAGTTCGACTTCCACTTCCTTGGCATTGGCCTTGACGACCGTGTCGACCAGCTCGGCGGTTTCTTTGATGGAGGAGCCATAAGCGATATAGGCGATGGAGCCCAGCAGCAGCGCCATGACGACGACGGTCCCGATCAGGGCCGTCCAGAACAGCTTGAAGTGCAGAGAGCGATTAGGCATGGACATTCTCAAGTGCGCGATTCGTCAACCAGCACGGAGCGCCCAACGGTGTGAATGCAGCCCTGCTGGCAAATTATTTATAGTTGATATTATTTTGCCACTATATAGAAGCGCGCTCTGCCGGTGCAACTTGAATGACCGCGAGGTCACAAGCCTTGCACGGCATCACTCGGAAACGGCGATCTGGTTTCGGCCACGGGCCTTGGCTCGATACAGGGCCTTGTCGGCGTTGTTCATCAAGCTGTGCAAATCAAGGTCGGAGGCGTCCATCGACGCGACACCGAGGCTGGCCGTTATGCAATGCACCGGCCCGGTCATCAATTCGGCAATCGAGCGGATGAGTTGCTCGGCAATGTTCAGGGTTTCTTCAATCGAGGTGTCCGGGAGCAGAATGGCGAACTCCTCTCCCCCCAGCCTGCCGTAGACATCCGTTTCACGAAACGAGGTGCTGATGACCAGGCCCATCTGACTCAGCACCTGGTCCCCGACCTGATGGCCATAGGTGTCGTTGATGTGTTTGAAGTGATCCATATCCAGCATCACGGCGCACAGCGGCAGCTGATTGTTTTTGCAGTAACTGTGCAACTGCTGGGCGTGCTCGAAAAAAGCCCGGCGATTCCTCAGGCCGGTGAGTTCATCGGTCTGCGCGGCAAGATTGGAAATGCGGTGCGCCTGTTCCATTTCACGGGTCAATCGAAAGGCGGTTTCCACCGCATCGGAGAGTTTGCGGGTAGCGCTGGCCACGAATGAGGCGAACACCAGCACCGCCAGTGCCATGCCGACTTGCATCGCTGACGGCTGGAACAACAGCCATATCGTGCACGGCAACAACACCAGGCCAATGGACACCAGCGTCATGTATCGGTAGGCCGAATAGCAGGACACCGCACTGACCGACATCCCGACGGTAAAAAGCATGACCAGTGACTGAGCCAGAATATCGTCCGGGGGCATCAATGCCAGCGCGCCCGCACCCCAGATACCGGCAGATAACACCAGCGTGCTCCAGTATTTCCACTCCCATTGCTCAGGTGTGCGCGTACTTTTGTCGCTGCGGAAATAGGCGATAAACATCGAGACGCGCAATGAAGTCGACGCCGTCAGAATGCCCATCCACCAAAAAATGACGTGGTGATCGAAGCGCTCCCAACACAGCAGGCACAGCATGATCGCCGCCAGGACACTGCCCGGAATCGCCGTCACCGACTGATGGAACAACTGGTGCAGGCGATCAGTGCGTACCTGCGCTGCTATCAAAGCATCCGGGTCATACCGGGGTCCGAGTCCTTCCATTTGATCCGCCTGATCATGATGCTTCGTCAAAGAAGTATTGTGGCACCCAGCCAGTAGCGCAAACAACCGAGGCCTTGAAATGTTTCCGGGCGCCAGATTGAAAGAGTACGTCTATCACGCCCCAACACTCGCCCTATTAGCTGACTTCCCGACTCAGGTCTAACCTTAGTCTGCGCTGGCGCCATAAGCCGGCCGGATTAGCGCTGAAAAGGAGACAGGAATGAGCCCGAAGCTTGACTAGGCCACCCGTGGGCCACCGCGCAGGCAACCTGATTGCCGCTGTTCAGAATTCCCGTGTGGTCACCACAATCAGTTGATCCAACTGCTGGCCCTGCAGCCTATGTCCTTGATTCCGCTCGTTGCTATTTAACGCCCGCCCCGGGCCCGATAGCCGGATGAACACGACCAAAGGTAGCTCGCACATGGCAAACGAATCGAAATGCCCGTTCAATCATGCCGCAGGCGGTGGCACCACCAACCGTGACTGGTGGCCGAACCAACTGAATCTGAAGATCCTGCACCAGCACTCGTCCCTGTCAGACCCCATGGACGAGGGCTTCAACTACGCCGAAGCGTTCAAAAAACTCGACTTTGCGGCGGTCAAGCGCGACCTGACTGCACTGATGACCGACTCACAAGACTGGTGGCCAGCAGACTTCGGTCACTATGGCCCGCTGTTCATTCGCATGGCCTGGCACGCCGCTGGCACATACCGCACCGGAGATGGTCGTGGCGGTGCCGGTTCCGGTCAACAGCGCTTTGCCCCGCTCAACAGCTGGCCGGACAACGTCAGCCTCGACAAGGCACGCCGGCTGCTGTGGCCGATCAAGCAAAAATATGGCAACAACATTTCCTGGGCCGACTTGATCGTCCTCACCGGTAACGTCGCGCTGGAGTCGATGGGCTTCAAGACCTTTGGTTTTTCCGGTGGCCGCGCGGACGTCTGGGAACCCGATGAAGACGTTTATTGGGGCTCGGAAAACAAATGGCTGGGCGGTGACGTTCGCTACGACAAAGCACAAAAACCCGTGCAAGCACCCGGCGATGTTCCACTGGTGGCCGAGCCCGGGAGAAATGAAGACAGCCGTACCGATGAGGGGCGCAATCTGGAAAACCCACTGGCCGCCGTGCAGATGGGCCTGATCTATGTGAACCCGGAAGGTCCGGAAGGCAATCCCGATCCCGTCGCTTCGGCCCTGGACATCCGCGAAACGTTCGGCCGCATGGCCATGAACGATGAAGAAACCGTGGCCCTGATCGCCGGCGGCCACGCCTTCGGTAAAACCCACGGCGCCGGCCCTGCCGACAACGTCGGTGCCGAGCCGGAAGCCGCCGGTCTCGAAGCCCAGGGCCTTGGCTGGAAAAACAGCTTCGGCACCGGTAAAGGCCCGGACACCATCACCAGCGGGCTGGAAGTGACCTGGACCACCACACCCACCCGGTGGAGCAACAACTACCTGGAAAACCTGTTCGGCTTCGAGTGGGAGTTGAGCAAAAGCCCGGCAGGCGCGAACCAGTGGGTGGCAAAAAACGGCGCCGGGGCCGGCACCATTCCGGATGCACACGACCCGTCCAAGCGGCGTAACCCGACCATGCTCACCTCGGACCTGGCGCTGCGCTTAGACCCGATCTATGAACCGATTGCCCGGCGCTTCCTGGCCAATCCGGATCAGTTGGCCGATGCCTTCGCCCGCGCCTGGTTCAAGCTGATCCACCGCGACATGGGCCCGCTCTCGCGCTACCTCGGCCCGGAAATGCCCAAGGAAGAACTGTTGTGGCAAGACCCGATTCCGCCGGTCGACCATGCCTTGGTCAACGACAGTGACGTCGCTGCACTCAAGGGCAAAATCCTCGCCTCTGGCCTGAGCGTCTCGCAGCTGGTATCAACGGCCTGGGCGGCAGCGTCGAGCTTCCGTGGCTCCGACAAACGTGGCGGCGCCAACGGTGGACGCCTGCGACTGGCGCCACAGAAATCCTGGCAAGCCAACCAGCCCGAACAACTGGCGAGCGTGCTGGCGAAACTGGAAAGCATTCAGCGTGAGTTCAACAACAGCGGCAAGAAAATCTCGCTGGCGGACCTGATCGTGCTGGCCGGCAGCGCCGGTGTCGAACAAGCCGCAAAAAGTGCCGGCCACAGCGTGACGGTGCCGTTCACACCGGGACGGACGGACGCCTCGCAAGAGCAGACGGACGTCGAATCCTTCGGCTTCCTCGAACCCATCGCCGATGGTTTCCGCAACTACCTGAAAACCCGCTACCGCGTGTCGGCCGAACACCTGTTGATCGACAAGGCGCAACAACTGACCCTCAGCGCACCGGAAATGACTGTGCTCGTGGGCGGTTTGCGGGTGTTGAACACCAACGTCGGACAAACCCGACACGGGGTGTTTACCCAGCAACCGGAGGCATTGACCAACGACTTCTTCAAAAACCTGCTGGACATGGGGGTGGAATGGAAGCCGGTGTCGGACGCCAATCAGGAGTTCGAAGGCCGCGATCGCAAAACCGGCCAAGTGAAATGGACCGGGACGCGGGTCGATTTGGTCTTCGGCTCGAATGCGCAACTGCGGGCCTTGGCCGAACTGTATGCCAGCAGTGATGCGAAGGAGAAATTCGTCAAAGACTTCGTAGCGGCGTGGACGAAGGTGATGAACCTGGATCGTTTTGACCTGTAGAAGCCAGCTTGCTGGCGAAGCGGTGGTGGCCGTGATGACGCCATCGCCGGCAAGTCTCAGGGTTCATCGACGGACTCTTGTAAATAAACGGCACCGCTGAAACAACAACGCCTCCCAAGTGGAGGCGTTGTGCTTGTTGCGCATTGAAGGAAGGAATCAGGTCGGAGAGATCGTGGCCAAGGCACCGATCAAAATGGTTAACAGCAGAAATCCACCCAGAAAAATGGCCATCTTGGGCATGGGGCCTCCTACATGATGAGTTTGCGGTTCAGTGGCTACCGCGACTGCGGACCGTGCGGTCATTGTGGGGCGCGGGCCGGGTACATGACAGATGCAGATAGCGCAGAAAAATACGGATCAGAACAAGACCCCGGGCGAGACACCACCCAACCTGTAGGAGCCAGCTTGCTGGCGATGGCGTCCGTGAGATCGCCTTCGCCAGCAAGCCGGCTCCTACAGATCGTGGGGGTGTTCGGGATTGAGGGTTTACGCAAAACCTGTAGGAGCCCGGCTTGCCGGCGATGGCGTCCGTGAGATCGCCATCGCCGGCAAGCCGGACTCCTACAGTTTTTGCGGTTATTCCTCAGCCGGCAAACGCGCGGCGACCGGCGCGCATTTCGGTGTGAAATTCGCCAATCAGGTTTGAAATAGCACGAGCGCTGCTCAGTTGCGCGGGTGACACGCCGGTGATCAGCAGATCAATCCTGCCGGTGGAGCGCTCGAAAACCTTGATCCGTAGCGACCCGTCAGGATTCACCGTGCAGGCGCAGGAAAGCGGTTGAAAACCGGACTCCACAATGCGGCAAAGTTCTGGAACTGAAACCATAAAGGGTGTCTCGGGTGGCGGTTGATCGGATTGACCCTTTGAGAATAGATGGGCCTACCAAGCCTGCTCGGGCGAATACTTGGGACAAATGTTATTTGTGTCTCAATTCGGAAAACTTTAGGTGCCGGTTAAGAGCAAAGCATTCAAGGTGTCAGCATGACAAATTTCAAAAGCTTCATTTTTACCTTCAGGTTCAACAAGCAGGCCATTACCTCACTTACGCTTGAAACGCAGGTCGAAAAAGCTGCCGACTTTTTGCGTCAGGCCGGTGCAATCAGTCCACTCCTGGCCAACTGGTATTTGCAAGGGAAAAGCCTGAAAGACTCGCTTTCAACTAACGTCAGTAACAACACTCAAGCGCTGATCGACAAAGTTAAGCGCGCTCATGATCCTGACCTTCCCGACCTGACCGAATTTTCGGTCTGGAATGCCATCCAGGATCCGCTTGAGGGCGGAGTCGCCTTTCATTACAGCGCGCACAACCTCGATTCAGTGTCAGCCATGTCCTTCGAGGACGCTGGTGCTTTGTTGATGAAGCTTGCGCACCCGGAAGAGACATTCACAAAAATTATCAATCTGGCCGTGAATATCTGGCCAGAAATTGACTGGGTCACCGTGGTACCGGCCAACTATTTCAGAAAAGGTCGTGTTTTCAAGGACCGACAGACAATTGGATGGATTGGCTTTTGCCCGCAACCGTTGAAACAGGAAGACTTCCCTCAGGCACACAAACTGGTTCCCGTGCCCGACAGGGGGACCATTATCGTCAGCTGTCCTGAAGTCATGAATGAGCAAAACCTCGACCACTTCGGACAGGTTGGGGATATTGATACCAAACTGGTAGAGCTTGGTTATTTGCCGTTGTTTATGAACTGAATCGTGCACATGTGAACGACAGCGATCATCTGCAGGAGCCGGCTTGCCGGCGAAGGGCCCGTGAGTCTTGCGTTTTGATCACTGCGCATCCGCTCCCCAGATCCAGTTCCAGACCCCCGGCAATTTCACCGGTTGCGCACTGTCGCGAACGGTGCGCGCCATGGCCGCCCGTTGCAGTTCGGCCTGATCATCGTAAAACGGCTTCTGCGCCGTTTTCACGCCGGTCGCCTGCGCACTGTCGAGAAGGATTTGCAGGTATTCGCGGGCATGTCGGGCGGTGTAGCGATTGAGGTCGTGGAAGGTCACCACCACCGGGATCACCCCATCCACCGTCGGCAACTCACCCATTGCGATGCGCTCACGCACCTCTGACATCTGCCGCAACATGCTGGACCGGCGTCGGGGGCTGGCGTTGAAACCCCAGATCTTGCCGTCGTTGGCGCTCAGGTCGGTCAGCAACACGTGCATGCCGTGCTTTTGATAAGCGGCGAAAACCCGTTTGTCGTAGTTCCAGAACGGCGGCCGCACCAGGGTCGGCGGCGCACCGGTGATGGCGGCGATGTCGGCACTGCCTTTGGTCAATGACTGTTCCAGTTCTTCCGGGCTCAGAGAACGGTGATTGGTGTGCCAGTGGGTGGCCGTGTGGAAACCGAGAATCTGCCCGTCCGCATGCTCGCGGCGCATGACCTCACGGCCGATGTCGCTGTCGCCCGCCCGTGGCGCGCCGGTCTGCACAAAGAACACCGCTTTGAGGTTCGGCTGCACCGGGTTGGTGGCGAGACTGTCGAGGATGGTCATCGTCGGGTTCCAGAAACTCGACGCGCTGGGGCCGTCGTCGAACGTCAGCAGAAACCGGATCGGTGCTTGCGCGTGCAGACGCTGTTCGGTTTGCGGTGTCATTTCGATGGGAGCAGCGATGCAACCCACCAGCCCGACGGCAATGGCGAGTGCGCTGAGAATCTTGAACAGCTGTTTCATGTTGTGCCTTGAGCCGGACCGTTAAGCCCGCACAGTTGTGCGGGCGCGGTTTGGATCAGGGTACACAGTGTTTGGTTCCGGTGCTGCCCGGCATTGTCAGTTACTGGGTAAACGCCTGCTCGAACGAGTTGTCGATAATCGGCGCGGTCGCCAGCGCTGTCGGCAGTGCTTTGACCTTGAACAGAAAATCCGCCGTGCTTTGCAGGTCCTTAGCAGCCTGTGCATCCACCGGGCCGACGGTCATGTGAGCCTGGCGTAACCAGTGACGCGAGACGTTCTGGTCAAGATTGGCCTTCTTCGCCCACAGATCGGCATATTCGTCGGTGTGATTGTCGACCCAGGCCCGCGCCTTTTTCAGGCGAACCAGGAAGTCGGCGATGGCTTCGCGCTTGCTGTCGATTGACGGTGTCGAAGCGGCGATGGCGCTGAGGCCTGGCATGAGGTTCTTGGCGGTGAGAATCGGTCGCGCGCCGGAGAACAGAATCTGCTGGGAAATGTAGGGTTCCCAGACCGGGAAGGCATCAATGCTGCCCTGAGGCAGCGCGGCGGCGGCATCGATCGGCATCAGCTTGATAAAGTCGACGTAGTCCTCCGGCAGGTCAGCTTGTTGCAAGGCACGCAGGGTCAATTGCTGGCTCCAGGCACCGGGCCAATAGGCGACTTTCTTGCCCTTGAGGTCGGCGATGCTTTTGACCGGCGAATCCTTGGGCACCAGCAAGGCGATGGTGTCCGGGTTCTGCCGCGAGACGCCGATCAGCTTGACCGGCGCCTGCTTTGCAGCGAGGAACAGGAAGCCTGAATCGCCCAGAAAACCCACGTCCAGCGCCCCGGTGTTCAACGCTTCGGCCAGCGGTGCAGCGGCCTGAAAATGCTTCCAGTCAACGGTGTAAGGCGCCCCATCCAGCACCCCCGAAGCCTCCACCGAAGCGCGCACGTTGTAGTAATTCTGATCACCGACATGCAGGACAACGGGCTCAGCGGCGTAGGCCATTGGCGCAGCAAACAACGCACTGGTCAGCAAACTGCGAACGAATCTGGACAGGTTCATCGGGGGCTCCTTGAGAGTGAATGGCATAGACCATAACGCTCTTACAGGACGCTTTTTAAATTCGATTTACGCATAAGCTCATGACTGTCAGTCAACACTGTTCACCCGGCAACAGTGAGCCGACAGACTGTTTTCCCTGCAACACCCTTCTGCTTCATTCCTCGCCTCAACGCCTTGAAAAGGCCTGATATCCAAGACATGGCACAGAGCCTGCAATATTCCTTTTACGCAGGAAGCGTTTATAAAAAATGAATTTTTAGACATAAGAAACCCAACGCCTTGTCCGGAGCCGATCACATGAAGCCCACCTTCCGCTTTCCCAAAGTCAGGTATCTGCTCAGCGCCTGCGCCCTGGCCTTGAGCCTGCAACCCGTCGCGCAGGCCGCTGAAACACCGCCGGCCGAAGTGCATCTGGATTACGCCTACTACTCGCCAGTGAGCCTGGTGCTTAAACACTTTGGATTTCTGGAAAAAGCCCTGCCGCAGACCAAAGTCAGTTGGGTGCTGAGTCAGGGCAGCAATCGCTCGCTGGAGTACCTCAACAGCGGCAGCGTTGATTTCGCCTCCTCTGCCAGCCTCGCCGCCGTGCTCAGCCGCGCCAATGGCAGCCCGATCAAATCGGTTTACGTCTACAGCCGCGCCGAATGGACCGCATTGGTGGTGCGCAAGGATTCGCCCTACCAGACCGTCGCCGACCTGAAAGGCAAGAAGATCGCCGCCACCAAAGGCACCGACCCGTACCTGTTCACCCTGCGCAGCCTGCAACAGGCCGGTCTGAGCAAGGACGATGTGGAACTGGTGCATTTGCAGCACCCGGATGGCCGCACGGCCCTGGAAAAAGGTGACGTCGACGCCTGGGCCGGCCTCGATCCGCACATGGCCGCGAGCCAGGTCCAGGCCGGTTCGCGCCTGTTGTATCGCAACACCAACTTCAACAGTTATGGCGTAGTCAGCGTTACTGACACTTATGCGAAAGAGCACCCGCAGACCATCGAAACCGTACTGAAGGCGTACGAAAAGGCCCGCGACTGGGCGGTAAAAAACCCTGACGAACTGGCGAAACTGCTCGCTACCGAATCCGGTCTGCCGCTGGAAGTGGCCAAGCTGCAACTGTCCCGCACTGACCTGAGCAGCCCGCAACTGACCGCCAGGGATGTGATCGCCTCCAAGGCCGCCGCGCCGATTCTGGTGTCCGAAGAACTGGTGCGTCGCGGGGTGAATGTCGATCAGGTCATCGATCAGTTGATCGACACCGACTTCAAGGAAACCGTGGCCCGTCAGTAAATAACCGCCAACGGGGCACAACGAATCCGCGCCAGTCGCGGATTTGTCGTGACCGGAGAATCTCATGACCAGCAAAAGCAAAGACCTGCCCCTCGAACTGCCGACGCCACGTCGCGCCGCTCTTTCCTTGAACAATGCCTGGCGTTTGCGCCTCAAGGGTCTGGCGTTGCCGGTGCTGATCCTCCTGGTGCTGGAATTTGTCGTACGCATCGGCTGGTTGCCGTCCTACCAAATGCCGGCGCCCAGCGAAATCGCCCTGACCTTAAGAGACCTCGCCGAAGGCGCGCTGTGGAAACACATCAGCGCCAGCCTGTTGCGCGTGTTGCTCGGTTTCGCCATTGGCGCCGGCCTGGCACTGGTGTTTGCCGCCTGGGTCGGCTTGAGCCGCGAAGCCGAAGCCTGGCTTGAGCCGACCTTCGCCGGCCTGCGTTCGATTCCGAGCCTGGCCTGGGTGCCCCTGTTGTTGCTGTGGCTGGGCATCGACGAAACCTCGAAAATCGTCCTGATTGCCATCGGCGCGTTCTTCCCGGTGTACCTCAACGGCGTCGCGGCGATTCGCGACATCGACCGCAAACTGGTGGAAGTCGGGCAGATGTATGGCTTCGGTCGCACACGGCTGGTCCGGCGGATTTTGCTGCCCGCCGCCCTGCCCGGCCTGTTTACCGGGTTGCGCAGCGGCATGAGCCTGGCGTGGATGTTTCTGGTGGCCGCCGAGCTGATCGCCGCGACCAAAGGGTTGGGTTATCTGCTCAGTGACGGGCGCGAGACGTCCCGCCCGGACATCGTGCTCGCGGCAATCATTGTGCTGGCGCTGCTGGGCAAACTCAGCGATGGCATTCTCGCCGGCCTGGAGAAACGCTTCCTGGCGTGGCGCGACACGTTCAACGGCCAAAGCACAGAGGATTGAGCTATGACCGATTATCTGCTGGACATTCGCGTCCAGCGCAAAACTTTCGCCACCACCACTGTGCTCAGGGATATCCACCTGCAATTGCAGCCCCGGGAAACCGTCAGCCTGCTGGGCCCCAGCGGGTGCGGAAAAAGCACGTTGTTGCGGATCGTTGCCGGTCTGGAAAAGGACTTTCAAGGTGAACTGAATCGCAGCGCCGGTGAGGTCGCGTTCGTGTTTCAGGAACCTCGATTGATGCCCTGGTTGACGGTCGAGCAGAACATCGGCTTCAGCGCCGACAACCGATATGACAAGGCCTGGGTCGCACAACTGATCGATGAAGTCGGCCTCAGCGGGTTCGCTCAAGCGTTACCCAAGGCGCTTTCCGGCGGTATGGCGCAGCGGGTCGCCATTGCTCGCGGCCTCTACTCACGGCCCGATGTGCTGTTGCTGGACGAACCGTTCAGCGCGGTGGACGCCTTCACCCGGATGAAACTGCAAGATCTGTTGCTGCAACTGGCCGAGCGTCACGCCATCGCCCTGCTGCTGGTGACCCACGATGTCGATGAAGCGCTGTACCTCAGCGACCGCGTCCTGGTCATGGACAATCGCCCCAGCAGCATTCGCCAGGAACTGGCGGTGCAACTGCCCCATCCGCGTGATCGGAGTGACCCGCAGCTGGCGCAATTGAAGGCCCTGTCGTTGACCGAACTGCAACGGGCGCACGTCATTTGAATCGCCCAGCGTTCCCCGATCCGTAGGAGCCCGGCTTGCTGGCGAAGGCGTCCGCAAGATCGCCATCGCCGGCAAGCCGGCTCCTACAGGGTTCGTGTGAATCCCCGATCCCGGACATCTCCCAATCCGTAGGAGCCAGGCTTGCCGGCGAAGGCGTCCGTAAGATCGCCATCGCCAGCAAGCCGGCTCCTACAGGGGTCGCGTGAATCCCCAATCCCGAACATCTCCCAATCCGTAGGAGCCAGGCTTGCCGGCGAAGGCGTCCGTAAGATCGCCATCGCCAGCAAGCCGGCTCCTACAGGGTTCGCGTGAATCCCCAATCCCGAACATCCTGACGATCCGTAGGAGCCAGGCTTGCCGGCGAAGGCGTCCGTAAGATCGCCATCGCCAGCAAGCCGGCTCCTACAGGGTTCGCGTGAATCCCCAATCCCGAACATCCCCGCGATCCGTAGGAGCCAGCTTGCTGGCGATGGCGCCCGTAAAATCGCCATCGCCAGCAAGCCGGCTCCTACAGGGTTCGTGTGAATCCCCGATCCCGAACATCCTGACGATCCGTAGGAGCCAGGCTTGCCGGCGAAGGCGTCCGTAAGATCGCCATCGCCGGCAAGCCGGGCTCCTACAGGTGAAGCGTCTAAGCTGAAGGTTCCAGTAAGAGGTTTCTTTCGATGTGCGGAAGACTCTCGCAATATCGGGGCATTCATGACTTCGTGGCGGTGTTGAGTATTCCCGACGCGCTGATCAACCATGTTGGCTATGAACCGCTGGCCAGGTACAACGCCGCACCGACGAATCAACTCGCGTTGTTTCATCGGCAAAGCAATGGGCTCCAGGCCGACAAGGTGCGCTGGGGATGGCGGCCGCACTGGGCGAAGGATCGTGCGGCGCCGATCAATGCACGGGTGGAGAAAGTCGCCCACGGCCCGTTCTTTCGCGCAATCTGGCCGCACCGCGCGATTGTGCCGATCGACAACTGGTTCGAATGGGTCGATACGCCGGACTCAACGAGACAGCCATGGCTCATCCGGCGACAGGACCGCGATCCGATTTTCTGTGCCGCGATTGGCCGGTTTCCCACCGATGGCGAGGAACCGAGAGACGACAACGGTTTCGTGATCATTACCGCGGACAGCGCCGGTGGCATGCTCGACATTCACGACCGGCGGCCGGTGGTGTTGTCGCCGGAACTGGCACGGGAATGGCTCGATCCCGCCACGCCCCCGGAACGCGCCGAACAGATGGCCTTGTTTCAAGGCGAAGGCAGCGAAGTTTTCGAGTGGTACAAGGTTGGCAAGGCTGTAGGCAACGTGAGGAATCAAGACGCGTCGCTGATTGACGAGAGTGCATGAATTTATCAATACCAACAGCCTGACGGCAGCCAATAACTGTTAGTTATGCAGACCAATAACTTAAACGTTACACAGACTGTTTCACCCAAGTAACACTTACTGATAGAGGGCGTTTGGCTGTATCAACCGCTTGTCCGACAATTTGATCGTCATACATACATTTAGAATAACTACGGATAGCATGCGCGCCGCATTTCCATTGGCATCGCCCAGTTGACCAAAGAGTCAACAACTAAGGAAATCCCAACTACAACAAGCCTTGCAGAGAATTAAATGCGCGACGATTTTGCAATCAATCAAGTCGTTGGTCTGGAGTGCGTTTATCTTTCGACGACAGAGCACTATCGGCTGGACTGTTTCATAGAGCAATACATAAAGACCCGTAACCTGCGATCGGTTCCGGGGATTGACGGCACCTTGCGTTCAACGCTCATACACTATCCCGGCAAGCCGCCGGTCATGGTCAACGAAGTGAACGCATGGATCGACAAGACCTTGGGCTATCGGGCCTCACATCCCGACGAATTGCAACTCGACGACGCTTGAAACGACGCGCAGGCCTACGTTTGGCAAAAGAACTGAACGAACCCGTCGTCGCCGCACTCTGAACGGTAGAGGCTCACTGAGCCTCCTCCTTTTTCAGCAGTCCTATTTCTGCATCACACTTTCACCGCAGATCTCTCTGAATTTTTATTCGACGACTAAGCCACTGACCTGGCTGGCTCCACGAGAGATAGATGAGTGAACTCATTCCCTATGCCGTGCATTACTTATTCGACGGCGTGCGACAGCACTTTTTCAAGATGGCCGTGCATTTTTCCGATGTCGAAGCGATTCATTCGGCGTCTGCGCATGCTTACCCTGAATCCGGCCGCAAGATCGCCGAACACGCCACCCTCGAAGCGGCACGGATCAAAGCACAGCAATTGGGCATTACCCAGATTCGCTGGAACGTGTCGATCTGATTGACCAGCAAAAAAAGCCCCGCGCACTGGCGGGGCTTTGTTGTATGCGCAGATCGGTCAGAACACCTGCTAAAACTTTTTATCAAGTTCTGACAGTTCCTTCCCGTCGTCGGGATGCTTCCAGTCAGGCGTCGAACGTTTCTGCCGCTCGATCTCTTCTTCCGTCGGTTCATCCATGTCTTCATCTTCCGGATCAGGACGCTTTTGTTCAGTTGCCATGCTCACCTCTCTCCCTAAGGGATCAGTCATCAACTTTAAGCGTAGAACAGTTTCGCGCTCCCGGCTCAGAGCCACCAGCGCAGCAAAAAGAAGAACCCCATGCTCAACAACATGCTGAGCAAGGTGTTGCGGGTGTACAGCACCAGCCCCACCGCCACCAGCGAACTGATCAGGTACGGGTTGTCCCATTGCAGGTTCAGCTGTTTATCCGGCATGAACACAATCGGGCCGCAGATGGCGGTCAACATGCCCGGCACCGCAAAGCCGAGGAATTGCCGGGCATTGCTGCTCAGGCGTAGCGGCAGCCGTGGCTCGAGAAATACATAACGGTTGAGGAACACCAGAATCCCCATACCGACAATCACCGCCCAGACCATCATGTGCGTCCACCGTAGAATTTGTTGCAGATGAAGCCCGCCGTCATGCCCGCCAACCCCGACAACACCAGCGCCGAGCCCCATTGCCAATAACTGAACAACACCGAGCAAAACAGCGAAACCGCCACGCAGACCACGGTCGGTACATTGCGCACCACCGGGGTGATCAGGGCAATGAAGGTCGCGGCGATGGAGAAATCCAGGCCCAGATGTTCCAGACCGGGAATGCTGCTGCCCAGCACGATGCCGGCCAGCGTGAAGAGGTTCCAGGCGATGTAAAACGTCAGGCCGACGCCCAGGGCATACCAGCGGTTGAATTGCTGTTTGTCATGCTGGCTGGTCAAGGCGAACAGCTCGTCGGTGAGCAAAAAACCCAGCCCGGCACGCCAGCGACCCGGCAGCGGGGAAATTACCGAGCGCATGCTCATGCCGTAGAGCAAATGCTGGGACGTCAGCAATAATGTGGTCAGCAGAATCGAAAAAATACCCGCACCGCCCTTGAGCATGCCGATGGCCACCAATTGCGCCGCCCCGGCAAACACGATGCTCGACAACCCCTGGCCTTGCAGCGGCGTGAGGTTGGCTTCGATGGCCATGGAGCCGGCCAGCAATCCCCACGGCGCGGTCGCCAGGGACAATGGCATGATCGCCGCGGCGCCGCGAAGAAAGGCGCTGCGCGGCATGAGTGAGTGAGTCATAACGCTCTACAAACAGGAAAAGACGCCTGACTGTGCCAGCAGTCGCGCCCGATGGCTTGAACAATCTTGCGCACTTGTGCCGATTTTGGTGATTGACAAAAATCCCGCCGACTCTTAAAACTGAGCGCCTCATTCAGGGTGTAAGCAAACATGTCCGCAACCTTCAACCTCAACATTGACGCCATTGGCTTGATTGCCAAGGCGCAAGGTTGCGTTGCGCACGCCCTCAAATCGAAGAAACAGTCGCTCATGTGACCGGGGCGCGCTGTCCCGTCAGATGAGCTGACAGGACATTGAGCGCGACGGGCACCCTCCCCCTGCTTACTTCCTTCTACGCTTCTGACGGTGACGAAATCGGTCAACTTTCAGGAGTAAGTGCATGTCATCGTTTCAAGGTATCTGGGTTCCGCTCGTAACGCCGTTTCAACACGGTGCGATCGATTTCGTCGGGTTGCGCCGGCTCGTCAGCCATTTGCTGGACAAAGGCGTCGATGGCCTGGTGGTCTGCGGCACTACCGCTGAAGCGGCGGCACTGAGCAAACATGAACAACTGGCGGTGCTGGATGCCGTGCTTGAGTTAGTGCCTGCGGATCAGGTGGTCATGGGGCTGGCCGGCAACAACCTGACCGAACTGCTGCAATTGCAGAGCGAAATCCTCAAGCGGCCACTGACCGGGTTGCTGGTGCCGCCGCCGTACTACATTCGCCCGTCCCAGGCAGGCCTTGAAGCGTTTTTCAAAACGGTTGCCGATGCGTCCACTGTGCCGATCATTCTGTACGACATCCCGTATCGCACCGGCATCGCCTTCGAACAGGCGACGTTGCTCAACATTGTGGCCCACGAGCGAATCGTCGCGATCAAGGATTGCGGCGGCAATCAGGCCAACACCCTGGCACTGCTGACCAGCGGCCAGGTCGACGTGTTGTGCGGCGAAGACAACCAGATATTCAGCGCCCTGTGCCTCGGCGCCAAAGGGGCGATTGCCGCCTCGGCGCATGTGCATCCGGAGTTGTTCGTGACGCTGTATCAACAGATCCGCGACCAGCGGCTGGCGGAAGGACGGGCGACGTTTTTCCGGTTGCTGCCGCTGATTCAAAGCCTGTTCATTGAACCCAATCCTGCCCCGGTGAAAACCGCACTGGCCCTTGAAGGCTTGATCGACGACGAACTGCGCGCGCCGATGCAACGCAGCAGTGAGGCCATGGTGCTGCGTCTGAAGACCGTGCTCGCCGGGTTGGGCAGCAAACAATAGATAGAGCGCCGACGCCCCGCCCGAGTACCATGGAGTGATTCGCATCACGCGTCAGGGAGTCGCCATGCTTTACCGGATCGCCGCCGATGGGCTGGTGCTGTTTCACCTGCTGTTCATTCTGTTCGTGCTGTTCGGCGGGCTGCTGGTGCTCAAATGGCGCCACCTGGCCTGGTGGCACCTGCCGGCCGCAACGTGGGGGATTGCGGTCGAGGTGTTCCACCTGACCTGCCCGCTGACACAGTGGGAAAACCTCATGCGCAGCGCGGCCGGGCAGACCGGCTATGGCGGTGGTTTCATCGAGCATTATGTGTGGCCGGTGATTTACCCGGCCGGGTTGACCCCGAGTATCCAGCTGGGACTCGGCGGCGTGGTGCTGGTGATCAACGTGTTGGTCTACGTTCGGGTGTTCAGGCAGCGCAAGTCACGCCGGACGTCCACCCTTTCAAATACCACACGATCCCTGTAGGAGCCGGCTTGCCGGCGATGGCGGCCTCAAATTCAACGTAGTGTTCGAGGGCCTCATCGCTGGCAAGCCAGCTCCTACAGGGGTTGGGATTGGCCGATAAATTTCAGACAGCCCGCGATTTTGTAGGAGCCGGCTTGCCGGCGATGGCGGCCTCAAATTCAACGCAGTGCTCAAGGGCCTCATCGCTGGCAAGCCAGCTCCTACAGGGGGTGGGGTTGGCCGATAAATTTCAAACAGCCCGCAATTTTGTAGGAGCCGGCTTGCCGGCGATGGCGGCCTCAAATTCAACGCAGCGTTCAAGGGTCCCATCGCTGGCAAGCCAGCTCCTACAGGGGTTGGGATTGGCCGATAAATTTCAGACAGCCCGCGATTTTGTAGGAGCCGGCTTGCCGGCGATGGCGGCCTCAAATTCAACGTAGTGTTCGAGGGCCTCATCGCTGGCAAGCCAGCTCCTACAGGGGTTGTGGTTGGCCTATACATTTCAGGTGGCCGCGATTTTGTTTTCGTTGCTCCAGACATTCATTTCCAGGCCGTTCGTTCGAGGATTCAGAACATGTTGTCGATTGAAGACCTGGCGTTGCTGGAGGCCATTCGGGAAACCGGTAGCCTGTCGCGCGCGGCGGTGCACCTGGGCAAGGCGCCATCGACCGTGTCGTATGCGGCGCGGCAACTGGAAGAGCGTTTCGACGCCTTGCTCTTCGATCGCCGCCGTTACCGCTTGCAGCTCACCCTGGCCGGGGAATTGCTGGTGAACGAGGCGGCGCGGCTGATGCAGGACGTCTCGCGCCTGACCCAACGGGTGCAGCAAGTGGCCAATGGTTGGGAGAGTCGGCTGTGGATCGTCACCGACGAACTGCTGGAGTTCGAAACCCTGATCCCGGTGATTCACGAGTTTGATGCGCTGGAATCCGGCGTACCGTTGCGCATCACCCAGGAAGTGCTCAAAGGTGTCTGGGAAGCCCTGCGCGAAGGCCGGGCGGACCTGATCATCGGCGCCACCAACGAACCGCCGGCCATCCCTTCCTTGCGCTGGATGCAGTTGGGGGAAATGGAATGGGTGTTTGCGGTCTCACCGAAGCACCCGCTGGCCAAGGCCAAGGAACCGATCTCTCGGGCAACGGTGACGCAACACCGGGCGATTGTCGTGGCCGACTCCTCCAGAGTCACCGAAGGCAGCACTTATGGCGTCTCCGGCGGACAACCCGTGCTCGCCGTGCCGACCATGCGCGCCAAAATCCTCGCCCAGTGCGACGGCCTGGGCGTGGGGTGGCTGCCCAAACATCGGGTCGGCTCGTTACTGAAAAACGGAACGCTGGTCGAAAAACAGATGGCCGACCCGCGCGAGCCGAACATTCTGTATGCCGGCTGGCGTGGCGACCATGACGGTCGCGCCCTGGGTTGGTGGCTGGAAAAACTCAAGCAATCGTACCTGGCGACCCAACTGGTTCAGGGCAGCGGTGGGTTTGTTTGAAGTCAGTTGGCAATGACGCTCATGTTCCTGCCGCTGGCCTTGGCCACGTAAAGCGCCTTGTCCGCAGCGCCCACCAGGTCGTTCGGCTGGGCCTGTGAGGCAGGATCGTAAGCGGCGACGCCGATACTGACCGTCACCATGCCCTCTGCGCCTTCACGGTGGGGAATACCGGCCTGCAACACCGCACGACGGATTTTTTCCGCCACCAGAAACGCCCCCACATAGTCAGTCCCTGGCAGCACCGCCGCAAACTCTTCACCGCCGTAGCGCGCCGCCAGATCCCCGGGCCGCTTGATGTTGTCGGTGATGATCGCGCTGATGTTGCGCAAACATTCGTCGCCGGCCACATGACCGTAGTGGTCGTTGAACAGTTTGAAGTGATCGACATCGATCATCAGCAGCGCGAGGCCGCTCAGGCTGCGCCGGGCGCGACCCATTTCCGAGTGGATGAACAGATCGAACTGACGCCGGTTGGACAGCCCCGTCAGCGCGTCTTCCAGGGCCAGCAATTCCAGGCCGCGATTGACCTCGAGCAGTTTGTCCTGAGCGTCCAGCAGTTGGTTCTGAATGCGGTTCTGCTGCTTCATCAGATTGATCAGGCGAAAACCCAGTACACCGACAAAACCCAGCAAAAGCGTAACGATGCCAGCACTGAGCATGGATTCCTCACGCCAGCCAGCCAGGACTTCCTCCTTGTCGAGCGCGGCGAAAACAACCAGCGGATACCCCTCGACCCGGCGAAACCCCACCACCCGCACAACGCCATCCACCATGGATTTGAATGTTGCCGTCCCTGAACTCCCCGAGGGCAACAACTGCTTGAACAGCGGGCTGTTGGCGAGGCTGGTGCCGATATCCGCTTCGTTGAACGGCCGGCGAACGATGATGGTGGCATCGTCGGCGATCAGGTTGATTACGCCGTTGCGGCCCATGTCGATGCTGTCGTACAGGAACAGGAAATGATTGAGATAAATCGTCGCCAGCGCCACACCGGCAAAACTCCCATCGGCATGATTGATCCGGCGCGACACCGTCATGATCCATTCGCCGCTGGAGCGGCTTTTGATCGACGGGCCGATATGAGGCCCACGGTCGGGATGATTGCGATGGAAGATGAAATATTCACGGTCGGCATTGTTGGCATCGGTCAGGGCGGCGCCGTTGGAATTGGCAATCCAGCGCCCCGTTTCGTCATAGACGAACAGGCCATGCAACTGACTCAACTCACTGCGCTGGGCGCTGAGCAAGCGCTCCAGATGTGGCAGCCCGGCCGGGTCGAAGCCGTCGCTTTCGAGGCGTTCCACCAACGTAAACAGCAGCGTATCGGCCTGCTTGATCGTCGCCTGCGCTTGCGAGGCCAGGGTCTGCGCAAGGTTGGACATCGCCACTTCCTTGTCATGCAGATGGTACTGGCGCGAACTCCACGCTTCCCAGATCACGATGACAATCATGGACAGGCACACTGCAACAAGCAGTACCACCGCGGAGCGTACCTTGATCCTGGCACCGGCCTGTTCGGTGACCAAAGGCACGCTGTGGCGCAATTGTTCAATTCGGTCTTTGACAGACGGGTTACCCATGACGCTCCCTGAATCCTGATGAATGGCGACTGATCCCGTTCGCCTTTTTATTATCAATGTGCCTTGGTCCTGTACCGGTTAGCGTGGCGTCTGTTTCACGGCCTCAAGCCACGCCGGGTTCAATTGTGTCTGTTCGGTCTCGATGCCCAGCGCTTCCATTCGTGCCTTGTGCAGGTCCATTTCACGTATCAATTGGCTGTGATCACTGGAGTTACCGTCCAGTTGGTGCATCTGGCTCAGCCCCAGGTGATAAAAACGCAGCAGCTTCATGGCACTCGGATCACCCGCGTCCACCGCCGCCGTCACCTGGTGCATGACGTTGGTGATGCTCATCAGGCTGCGTTTGAGCTGCCAGCCGTAGACCGCCGGCGCCATCCACTCCTGGGTCCAGAATTTGCCGCGCATCAGCGTCGCCATCAACAGCACCGCGACAAACACGCCGCCCACGTTGAAGCGTAGATTGTCGCCCCCCGGTTCGCCGAACATCGCCACCGCCGCGGTGGACAAAACCATCGCCAGGGCGAGGAAAACCAGGGCGATGATGATCGTGCTGCGGCGCGTCTGGCTTCGGTAGATTTCTGGGTTCTGCGGCTGGATTTCAAACATCGCGACGGGGTTCCTCAGGCGGCGTGAGCAAAAAGACTGCGGGGCATTATCGCCTCTGCGAGGGATTTAGCTATGCTGGGGCTCCTTTTCATCTTTTCATCGTCAAAGGGGAACATGGCGATACTGCGCAGTTCGTGCCATCTTCTTTCGTGGATACATACTATTCGGATGTCATGCGTCCTCGGCGGGTGACATCGTTTTAAGGATCATTGAATGTCCCAACGACAAGTAATCAACGCTTCGGTCAGCCCGAAAGGCAGCCTGGAAACCCTCTCTCAACGTGAAGTACAGCAACTGAGCGAAGCCGGATCCGGCAGCACCTATACCCTCTTCCGCCAGTGCGCCCTGGCCATTCTGAATACCGGCGCCCATGTCGATAACGCCAAGACCATTCTCGAAGCCTACAAGGACTTCGAAATCCGCATTCACCAACAAGACCGCGGTGTACGCCTGGAACTGCTGAACGCCCCGGCCGACGCATTCGTCGATGGCGAAATGATCGCCAGCACCCGGGAAATGCTGTTCAGCGCCCTGCGCGACATCGTCTACACCGAAAACGAACTCGACAGCCAGCGCATCGACCTGAGCAATTCCCAGGGCATCAGCGACTACGTGTTCCACCTGCTGCGCAACGCCCGCACCCTGCGTCCCGGCGTCGAGCCCAAGATCGTAGTGTGCTGGGGTGGCCACTCGATCAACACCGAAGAATACAAATACACCAAGAAAGTCGGCCACGAACTGGGCCTGCGCAGCCTCGACATCTGCACCGGTTGCGGCCCCGGCGTAATGAAAGGCCCGATGAAAGGCGCGACCATCGCCCATGCCAAACAACGCATTCACGGTGGCCGTTACCTCGGTTTGACCGAACCCGGCATCATCGCTGCCGAAGCGCCGAACCCGATCGTCAATGAGCTGGTGATTCTGCCGGACATCGAGAAACGCCTGGAAGCGTTCGTGCGTGTCGGCCATGGCATCATCATTTTCCCCGGCGGCGCGGGCACGGCTGAAGAGTTCCTGTACCTGCTCGGCATCCTGATGCACCCGGACAACAAGGGCCTGCCCTTCCCGGTCATCCTCACCGGGCCGAAACACGCGGCGCCGTATCTGGAACAACTGGACGCGTTCGTCGGCGCCACCCTGGGTGACGCGGCGAAGCAGCATTACGAGATCATCATCGACGACCCGGCTGAAGTCGCGCGGCAGATGACTGCTGGCCTCAAAGCGGTGAAACAGTTCCGCCGCGAGCGCAACGACGCGTTCCATTTCAACTGGCTGCTGAAGATCGACGAGGGCTTCCAGCGCCCGTTCGACCCGACCCACGAAAACATGGCCAACCTGAAACTGAGCCGCAGCCTGCCGGCCCATGAACTGGCCGCCAACCTGCGTCGCGCGTTCTCCGGCATCGTCGCCGGCAACGTCAAAGACAAGGGCATCCGCCTGATCGAAGAACACGGGCCGTACCAGATCCGTGGCGATGCGGCGGTGATGCAGCCGCTGGATCAGTTGCTCAAGGCGTTCGTGGCCCAGCACCGGATGAAACTGCCGGGCGGCGCGGCGTACGTGCCGTGTTATCGCGTGGTGGCATAACCAAACCCTGTAGGAGCCAGCTTGCTGGCGATCAGGCCCTCGAGCCGTGCATCGCTCATCCGGGCGCCATCGCCGGCAAGCCGGCTCCTACAGTTCCGCGTCGTGTGAAAGACTACCGACACCCACCATTCCTGTAGGAGCCAGCTTGCTGGCGATGAGGCCCTCGAACCGTGCATCGTTCATCCGGCCGCCATCGCCGGCCAGCCGGCTCCTACAGTTTGGTGTCGTGTGAAAAACTACCGACACCCACAATTCCCGTAGGAGCCGGCTTGCTGGCGATGAGGCCCTCGAACCGTGCATCGTTCATCCGGCCGCCATCGCCGGCAAGCCGGCTCCTACAGTTCCGCGTCGTGTGAAAAACTACCGACACCCAGAATTCCTGTAGGAGCCAGCTTGCTGGCGATGAGGCCCTCGAACCGTGCATCGTTCATCCGGCCGCCATCGCCGGCAAGCCGGCTCCTACAGTTGGGTGTCGTGTGAAAAACTACCGACACCCACGATTCCTGTAGGAGCCAGCTTGCTGGCGATGGGGCCCTAAAGCCTTGCGCTGCGCATCAAGCCGGTTCCGTTTTACAGGTTGTCCGCGTCGATCACAGCCTTGGCAAAGGCTTGCGGATCTTCCTGCGGCAAGTTGTGGCCGATGCCGCCGCTGATGAGGCGGTATTCGTATTTGCCAGTAAAGCGCTTGGCGTAATCCTCGGCGGCCGGATGCGGCGCGCCGTTGGCATCGCCTTCCATGGTGATGGTCGGCACCGTAATCACCGGGGCCTTGGCCAGTTGCTGTTCCAGCGCTTCATACTGGGGTTCGCCCTGCACCATGCCCAACCGCCAGCGATAGTTGAAAATCGTGATAGCGACGTGATCCGGGTTGTCCAGCGCCGCCGCGCTGCGGTCGAACGTTGCGTCGTCGAAGCGCCATTTTGGCGATGCCAGCTCCCAGATCAACTTGGCGAAGTCGTGACGATTCTTTTCGTAGCCGGCCTGACCGCGCTCGGTTGCAAAATAGAACTGGTACCACCATTGCAACTCGGCCTTGGGCGGCAACGGGTTCTTGCCCGCAGCCTGATTGCCGATCAGATAGCCGCTGACGGCGACCAGCGCCTCGACCCGCTCCGGCCAAAGTGCGGCAACGATGTCCGCCGAGCGCGCGCCCCAGTCGTAGCCACCCAGCACCGCTTTCTTGATCTTCAGTGCATCCATGAAGTCGATGACATCACTGGCCAACGCCGCAGGCTGGCCGTTGCGAACAGTCTTGTCGGACAGGAAATGCGTGTCACCGTAGCCCCGTGCGTATGGGATCAATACCCGGTAACCCTTGGCCGCCAACAACGGCGCCACTTCGCTGTAGCTGTGAATGTCGTACGGCCAGCCGTGCAGAAGAATCACCACCGGCCCATCGGCGGGGCCGACTTCGGCGTACGCCACACTCAGCAACCCGGCATTGACATGCTTGAGCGGGCCGAACGTGTCCGCCTTGAGGGTCGCAGCACTCGCCACCACGGGCTCGGCAGTCGCGGCTTGCGCACTGGCAACCCCGAGAGCACCGAGTTGCATCAGCGCGAACGCGAGGACCGAGGGGCCAAGGAGACGGCGACGACGCGAGGCGGAAGTACTGCTCAACACATTGATCTTCATGGTGATATCCCTGCAAGTCATTGATCGGGTGTTTGGACGACATGAATCAGCCATCGCGGGGCGCTGAGCAGACGGTGCGTTGCTCGACATCGACAGCGATGAGCGTAGTGGAAAGATCAGCCGCCCTGATTCGCGCAGTCTGCGAATTTGCTGTACCCGGCGACTTTCTGTGCGCCATTGGAGTCGAGGTAGGTCAGGCGGGCATCGACAATGCCGCAGGTGCCGCCGCCGTTGTCGACGATGGATACGACTTTCTTGATATCCAGGTGCGTGCCGTACGCCGTGGTTTGCGCTGGTGCTTGAACATCGGCATGGGCCGAAAATGCGGCAACGTTCAGGACGGCGAAGAAGCTGGCGGCAATCAGTTTTTTCCAGTTCATGATGAATTCCTCAGGGTTGCAATGGGCAATGGTTGCGAGGCAAACCGTGTTGTCTCGATGGAGCCCATTTAATCGACCCGAGGTATCTGCCATGTGTCTTAGAACCCGCGGTATTAAGGCGTAAGGTGTCAAACAGGGCAGCGGATACACTGTGATACAAAGCCTGTGGGCAGGTGCACCGTGGCTGCCTAGAATGCGCAACGTGCGAACAACAAGAGGGTTGAGCAATGGAACATGTAAACCACATTCTGATCGTCGACGACGACCGGGAGATTCGCGAGCTGGTCGGCAATTACCTGAAGAAGAACGGCCTGCGCACCACGGTGGTTGCCGACGGCCGGCAGATGCGCAGTTTTCTGGAAGCCAATCAGGTGGACCTGATCGTGCTGGACATCATGATGCCCGGCGATGACGGCCTGGTGCTGTGCCGCGAGTTGCGCTCGGGTAAACATAAAGCGACGCCGATCCTGATGCTCACCGCACGCAACGACGAAACCGATCGCATCCTCGGCCTGGAAATGGGCGCCGACGACTACCTGACCAAACCCTTCGCCGCCCGCGAGTTGCTGGCACGGATCAACGCCGTATTGCGCCGTACGCGAATGCTGCCGCCCAACCTGCTGATCACCGAAAGTGGCCGACTGTTGGGTTTCGGCCGCTGGCGCCTCGACACGACTGCCCGCCATCTACTCGACGAAGACAACACGATGGTCGCCCTCAGTGGTGCCGAGTACCGCTTGTTGCGCGTATTCCTCGATCACCCGCAACGGGTACTCAGCCGCGACCAGTTGCTCAACCTGACGCAGGGACGCGATGCCGACCTGTTCGATCGTTCAATCGATTTGCTGGTGAGCCGTTTGCGCCAACGCTTGATGGATGACTCACGCGAGTCGACCTACATCAAGACCGTGCGCAGCGAAGGCTATGTGTTCTCCTACCCGGTGGAAATGCTCGGCGCAGAATCATGAAGCGTGCCTGGCGCTGAACACGACCGCCCTTCACATCCGAAGGGTTTTGTATCCGTCTGTATAAGAACTCGCGACAGATACGCAGACAGCGATTTCACCGGGTTCGAGCACACATCACCGATACACCCTGGCGTTTAACTGTGATCACCGGATAGCAGCAGCTACCGACCCACTCAAACTAAACGCACGGAGAATCACCATGATCAATTTCTCGAAAGTTTCTTCCCTGGCACTCGGTCTGGCACTGGTCGGTGGTCTCGGCCTGTCGAATCTGGCCTCGGCCAGCTCCGTGAGCGCGGTGTCCCACAGCCAGATCCAGCAACTGCTGGTGGAAGGTGGCTCGGACCGGCTGCAACAGAACCGCGTGGCTGAAGGCGGCGCCGATCGTTTGCAAGAGTTGCGCGAACGTGTCGCTGAGGGTGGCGCCGATCGCCTGCAAGAGCTGCGTGAACGTGTCGCCGAAGGCGGTGCCGATCGCCTGCAAGAGCTGCGTGAACGTGTCGCCGAAGGCGGTGCCGATCGCCTGCAAGAGCTGCGTGAACGTGTCGCCCTGATCAGCCCGGACAACGCCGTACGCGGCGGCGTGATCGTGGCGGAAAACCGCGCAGAGTTCGGTTCGAAATATCAGCGGTATTGATCGCGATCTATGTCGCAACAAAGATCCCCTGTGGGAGTGATACCCATAAATCCTCAGGTCTGACGCAAAAGCCCGCTCAATTGCGCGGGACAGTGACTGCACGCTCGTACTAAGCTTTGCGCCACATTCGATCAAGGACGATTCATGAAGCGCATCGCCGTTTGCCTGCTGTCTCTTTTGACGTTCACTGCGGTCGCGGCAGACCTGAACATGCTGACTGACAACCACCCGCCCCTGCATTTCCAGCAGGGTAATCAGCTGGTGGGGTTTGGCGTGGATGTGGTTCAGGCATTGGCCGACATGGCTGGCGACCAGGTGCACTTTCAGCAAGTCCCGCTACTGCGCGCCTTGCACGTGGCCAGCACCGAGCCCGCCACGGGGGTGTTCACCGTGTTGCGCACTGCCGAGCGTGATGGCCAGTATCAGTGGGTCGGTCCGCTGATGGAGGTGGAAACCGCTTTGTATTCCACTGAAAGCACCCGGCAACCGGTGCGCAGTCTGCTGGAGGCCGGTCATCAGGGCCGCATTGCCGTTCCGCGAAAATGGCTGGTCTACAGCTACTTGCAGAAACAGGATGTGAACAATCTGTACGGCGTGGAAACCCCCGAACAAATGATGCGTCTGGCCCGCCTGGGTCGCGCGGAGTTCGTGGTGGCCGATACCCTTTCCGTCGCCACCATGGCCCGTGAAGAAGGAGTGCCACCCGAGCAGTTGCACTACCAGATACCGCTGATGAAGGAAGCCACGTATATCGCTTTTTCGCCGTTGACCGACCCGCGTCAGATTGCGCGCTGGCAACAGGCGCTGAACACGATGCGCCAGGACGGGCGCCTGGAACAGCTCAAGCAGCGCTGGCTGGCAGACCGCACACCACGCTGACGGCGTGGATCAACGTTCTCGATAAAGACTATGCGTGAGGGTGTTTTTTCATCGTGATGCTCCAGGACTACTGTGGGCCCATCTTCTTCCCACAGTTCTGGAGCAACATCATGAAAAGCATTATCGGTCTTGGTTTCGTCCTTTCGGTTCTTGGCGCTACATCGGCCATCGCTGCCCCGCATGCTACGTTGCCAGTGGTGGCGGCGGCGAAGGTCAGTCAGCCGGCTACGTTGAATGTGAATACGGTTGGTGTTGATCGTAAAGACAGCCAAGCGAGTACGTTGTATGTCGCTGAAAACCGTCCTGAGTTTGGGTCCAAGTATCAGCGTTATTGATTGGCTGGTTTGTGCGGCTTTGAATAGGAAACCCCGAGAGGATTTGGTCTTTTCGGGGTTTCTTTGTTTGGGGGCATATCCGTTTTTTTTGTGATGGCTGATATTGGTTCCGCCCTTACGGCGGGTCACTTGGAAGAGCGCCAAGTAACCAAGCGCTCTTGCCCCTTTCGTTCGGTGGCTCGCTAAGGCTCGCCATGCCCTCGCTCCGGTCCTGCTCCGTGGGCCCGCCGCCATCGGCCATCCATGGCCGGGGGCGGCTAACCCGGCATCCATGCCGGGTTGCCCACTGCGCAGAACCTCCACTCGGCCTCTCGAGGGGGCGCTCAGATCAAAAGCGGAAGGCGAGCTAACGCTCGGCCTGATGAGTGGTGAAAATCAAAAGCGTACGCAGATCCCCTGTAGGAGCCGGCTTGCCGGCGAAAATCGTCTGGACACCGCGTTCATCCAGATTGCCCGCATTATCGTTGGCGTCCATCGCCAGCAAGCTGGCTCCTACAGGGGAATGCGTACGATCAAAGAGACAGGTCGGTTGGCAAGCCGCCTCGCTTTGGCTTTGGCTTTGGCTTTGGCTTTGGCTTTGGCTTTGGCTTTGGCTTTGGCTTTGGCATTTGATCTTGTGGTGGCCCACTAATTTCGGACACTTACGCATTCCCCTGTAGGAGCCGGTTTGCTGGCGATGGCGGTGGGTCAGTCAACCTGTTTATTGACTGGACGGACGCCATCGTCGGAACGCCGCCCGCAGCAAGCCGGCTCCTACAGGGAATCGCGTTTGCTTTTGATTTTCACCACTCATCAGGTCGAGCGTTAGCTCGCCTTCAGCTTTTGATCTTGAGGTACACGCCCCCTCGAGAGGCTGAGTGGAGGTTCTGCGTAGTGGGCAACCCGGCATGGATGCCGGGTTAGCCGCCCCCGGCCAGGGATGGCCGATGGCGGCGGGCCCACGGAGCAGGACCGGAGCGAAGGCATGGCGAGCATTAGCGAGCCACCGAACGAAAGGGGCAAAAGCGCTTTGGTTACTTTGGGGCTTTTCCAAAGTGACTCGCTGTAAAAGCGAAACCAATAGCCGCCGTTACCCCAAAAATGGATATGTACTCCAAACAAAAAAACAACAGCATCAACCCCAACCATCACGGTTTATCCGACAAATCCTGAAATAACCCCCTACCCTGCTTGCGCGCCCACCTCCTGCTCTCTAACGTAGCGCCTTTACTGACGCTACCCCCCCGCAGGAGCTTTGCCATGGCCTCGCCAGCCCTCACACATTTTCTTCCCCGGTTCGGCGTTGCCGCAGCAGTGGCCGGTGTTTTGAGCCTGACCGGTTGTCAAACCTGGAACGCCCAAGACACGCTCCCGCCCACCACCGGCGTGCAGCCGCTCAAAGGTCTGGCGCAAAACGTTTCGGTGCGCCGCAACGCCATGGGCGTGCCGTTGATCGAAAGCAGCAGCTTCCACGACGCGCTGTTCACCCTCGGCTATGTACACGCGAGCGACCGCATCACCCAGATGGTCACCCTGCGCCTGCTGGCCGAAGGCCGGTTGTCGGAGATGTCCGGTGCGGACCTGCTGGACGCCGACCGCTACATGCGCGCCGTCAACCTGAAGAAAAGCGCCGGCGAGTTGTACAAGGCCTCTTCGCCGCGCCTCAAACGCTTCTTCGAAGTCTATGCGCGCGGGGTCAACGCCTACCTGTTCCGCTACCGCGACAAGTTGCCGGCCGATCTCACCGCCACCGGCTACAAGCCCGAATACTGGAAACCGGAAGATTCGGCGCTGATTTTCTGCCTGCTGAATTTCAGCCAATCGGCGAACCTGCCTGAAGAAATTTCCTCGTTGGTGCTGGCCCAATCGGTCACCACCGACAAACTCCCGTGGCTGACACCGTCCGCCCCCGACGAAAAACTGCCGGTGGCCGAAGCCGAAAAACTTCAGGGCCTCAAGTTCAACGGGGCGATTCCAGGTCTCGCCGAAATCAGCAAAGCCACCGGCCAACTGTCCGACCTGAATCTGCTGGGCGCCACATCATCGAACAACTGGGCGATTGCCCCGCAACGCAGTCGCAGCGGCAAAAGCCTGCTGGCCAGCGACAGCCATGGGCCGCTGGGCGTGCCGTCGCTGTTCAGTTACGTGCAGATTCGTGCGCCGAAATACCAGGCGTCCGGCGTGACCATCGCCGGTTTACCGATGGTGCTGGGCGGTTTCAACGGCAAAGTGGCGTGGAGCATGACCTCGGTCATGGGCGACAACCAGGACCTGTTCCTGGAAAAAATCCAACGCCAGGGCAACGGTCTTTCCTACGAAGTCGGCGGCAAATGGCAGCCGGTTATCGTTCGCAACGAAACCTATTTCGTCAAAGGCCAGCGGCCGATTCGCGAAGCGGTGTACGAAACGCGCCACGGGCCGCTGCTCAACAGCGCCACAGGCACGGCGCTGGGCAACGGTTTGGGCCTGGCGTTGCAGACACCGAACTTCACCGATGACAAATCCCTGGACGCGTTTTTCGACCTGTCTCGCGCACAAACCGTGGAGAAAGCCTCGGACGCCAGCCGTGAAATCCGTGCGATCACGCTGAACCTGGTCTTTGCCGACGCCAGCAATATTGGCTGGCAAGTCACTGGTCGTTACCCGAACCGCCGCGAAGGCGAAGGCCTGCTGCCATCGCCCGGCTGGGAAGGTCGTTATGACTGGGACGGTTACGCCGACGCAATGCTGCACCCGTACGATCAAGACCCGGCGCAAGGCTGGCTCGGCACCGCCAACCAGCGGGTCATTCCCCATGGTTACGGCATGCAGTTGTCCAATTCGTGGTCGGCACCGGAGCGTGGCGAACGCATGGCTGAACTGGCCGGCGTGGGCAAACACGACACGCGCAGTGTGATCGCCATGCAATACGATCAGACCACCACGTTCGCCGCCAAACTGAAAAAGATGTTTGCAGCGCCGGGCATGGCCAAGCCGCTCAAGCAGGCCATTGAAGCCCTGCCGGTAGCCGATCGCGGCAAGGCGAACGAAGCGTTTACCCGCCTGATGGCGTTCGACGGCAAACTCGCCGCGACCTCCGCCGATGCAGCGATTTACGAGCTGTTCCTGCAGGAAAGCGCCAAGCAAACCTTCCTCGACGAACTGGGCCCGGAAAGCAGTCCGGCGTGGAAAGCCTTTATCGCCAACGGCAAGTTGTCCTACGCGGCGCAGGCCGATCATCTGTTGGGGCGTGAAGACAGCCCGTTCTGGGATGACGCACGCACGCCGCAGAAAGAAGACAAACCGGCGATTCTCGCCCGCAGCCTCGCGGCGGCCATCACCGCAGGCGACAGTCAATTGGGCGGCGATCACAAAGCCTGGCAGTGGGGCAAACTGCACCGCTATGAATGGAAGAACGCCAGTGGCCAGACCGTGCGCGGTCCGCTCGCGGCCGGCGGCGATCAAACCACGTTGAACACGGCGGCGTTCGCCTGGGGCCAGGACTTCAACACCACGCTGGCACCGGCCATGCGCTTCATCGTCGATTTCGGCCAGGCCGAACCGTTGATGGGCCAGAACGGCACCGGCCAGTCGGGTAACCCGGCCAGCCCGAATTACCTCGACAGCGTTGATCCGTGGTTGAAGGGGCAATACGTGAGTCTGCCGATGCAGCCGCAGAACTTCGACAAGGTCTACGGGACCAAGCGGTTGACGCTGACACCTGGTAAATAACGCAATCCCCCTGTAGGAGCTGGCTTGCCAGCGATGGTCGTTAACGATTACGCGCACTGCCTGGTTAAACGCGGTGCATGTGAGTCCATCGCTGGCAAGCCAGCTCCTACAGGGATGTTATTTACTGTGAAGTTTCGATAGAACTTCTGACCTCGCCCAAACCTCATAGCTAACAAGTCCCTCCATATTGGTAACAACATGGATCTTGTTATCGCGCGTCCCGAAGGTTTGTACTGCCCGGCCGGGGATTTCTATATCGACCCGTGGCGGCCAGTCGAACGTTCGGTCATCACTCACGCCCACGGTGATCATGCCCGAGGCGGCAACCAGCATTATCTGGCGGCCACGCCCGGCGAAGGCATCCTGCGCGCGCGACTGGGCCAGGACATCAATCTGCAAACCCTGGCCTATGGCGAGCGGTTGCTGCATCACGGCGTCACCCTGAGCTTCCACCCTGCCGGCCATGTGCTCGGTTCGGCGCAGGTGCGCCTGGAATATGGTGGCGAAGTCTGGGTCGCCTCCGGGGATTACAAAATCGAACCCGACGGCATCTGTGCGCCGTTCGAACCGGTGCGCTGCCACACATTCATCACCGAATCGACCTTTGGCCTGCCGATCTATCGCTGGCCGCCTCAGGCGCAGGTGTTTGCCGAAATCAATCAGTGGTGGCAAGCCAATGCCGCCGAAGACAAGACCAGCGTGCTGTTCTGCTATGCCTTCGGCAAGGCGCAGCGGATTCTCCACGGTATCGACGCGCGCCTCGGCCCCATTCTGGTGCACGGCGCTGTCGAGCCGCTCAACCGGGTGTATCGAGAAAGCGGCGTTTACCTGCCACCAACGATCCACGCTGGCGAGGTGAAAAAGAGCGACCCGATGATGCGCAAGGCGCTGGTCCTGGCCCCGCCCTCGGCGGGCGGCAGCAGCTGGATGCGGCGCTTCGGCGATTACAGCGATGGCTTCGCCAGTGGCTGGATGCGCTTGCGTGGCACGCGTCGGCGACGGGGAGTGGACCGGGGTTTTGTACTGTCGGACCACGCCGACTGGCCAGGCCTGCTCTGGGCAATCGAACAGACCGGTGCCGAGCGCGTGATGGTCACCCACGGTTCGGTCGCGGTCCTGGTGCGCCATTTGCGCGAACAAGGTCTCGACGCCCAGGAGTTCACCACCGAGTACGGCGACGACGAGGAAGACATCACCGACACCGAACCGCAAAGCGCCGAGGTGCTGCCGTGAAGGCCTTTGCCCGGTTGTACGCCGAGCTCGACGCGACAACGTCCAGCAACGCCAAACTGGCGGCGATGCAACATTACTTCGCTCAGGCCGCCCCGGAAGACGCCGCGTGGGCGGTGTACTTTTTGTCCGGCGGGCGACCTCGGCAACTGGTGCCGGTGCGCATCCTGCGTGAACTCGCCGAGGCGTATTCCGGCCTGTCACCGTGGTTGTTCGAAGAGAGTTATCAGGCGGTGGGCGACCTGGCGGAAACCATCTCGCTGGTGCTGCCCGAAGCGCCCCACAGTTCCACCGACGGTTTGGCGGTGTGGATCGAAGACAAACTGCTGCCCTTGCGCGGCGAATCTCCCGACGTGCTCGCCCAGCGATTGCCCGAACTCTGGTCGCAACTGGACCGCCCCGGCCTGATGCTCTGCATCAAACTGATCACAGGCAGTTTCCGCGTCGGCGTCTCCAAGTTGCTGGTGACCCGCGCCCTGGCAGCGATGGCGCGGCTCGACAGCAAACGCGTGGCCCAGCGACTGGTGGGTTACACCGACCTCTCCAGCCGTCCCAGCGCAGCGAGTTACCTGAAACTGATCGCCGCCGAGTCGGCCGATGAACACTCACAACGGGGCGGCCAGCCGTATCCGTTTTTTCTCGCCCACGCGTTGTCGCAACCGGTGGAGCAATTCGAAACCCTGCTCGGCCCCGCCAGCAACTGGCAGGTGGAATGGAAGTGGGACGGCATCCGCGCCCAAGTGGTCAAGCGCGATGGACGACTGTGGATCTGGTCGCGCGGCGAAGAATTGGTCACCGAGCGTTTTCCCGAATTTGACAGCCTGGTCTGCGGCTTGCCCGACGGCACGGTGATCGATGGTGAGATCGTTGCGTGGAAAACCGCACCACCGAGCACCGAAGATGCCTTCGATCCACTGGCGCCGAACCCACCGGCGGTGCAACCGTTCGCCCTGCTGCAACAGCGGATCGGCCGCAAGACCCTGGGCAAGAAAATCCTCGATGAGGTGCCGGTGGTTGTACTGGCCTTCGACTTGTTGGAATGGCAAGGCGCAGACTGGCGCAACCAGCCTCAAGCCAGGCGGCGCACCCAACTGGAACAGGTCATCACCCAGTGCAACAACCCGGTGTTACTGCCCTCCCCGGTGTTGACCGGCAAAGACTGGCCCGACCTCGCCCGCCAACGCGAAGCCTCCCGCCGCCTCGGCGTCGAAGGCATGATGCTCAAGGCCCGGGATGCGCTGTATGGCGTCGGCCGGACCAAGGACATGGGCGTCTGGTGGAAGTGGAAAGTCGACCCGTTCAGCATCGACGCCGTGCTGATTTACGCGCAACGCGGCCACGGTCGCCGAGCCAGTCTGTACAGCGATTACACGTTCGCGGTGTGGGACAGTCCGCCCGGTGCCAGCGAGCGCACGCTGGTGCCATTCGCCAAGGCGTATTCAGGGCTCACCGACGAGGAAATGCGCCAGGTCGACAGCATCGTGCGCAAGACTACGGTGGAGACATTCGGTCCGGTGAGCAGCGTAAAACCGAGCCTGGTGTTTGAATTGGGGTTTGAGGGGATCGCCTTGTCCAAGCGCCACAAGAGCGGGATTGCGGTGCGGTTTCCGCGGATGCTGCGGTGGCGCAAAGACAAGAGCGTTGACGAGGCTGACAATCTCGCCACCCTGCAGAATCTTTTGGGTTAACCAATCCCCTGTAGGAGCCGGCTTGCTGGCGATGAACGATAACTCGGTCATTCTGAATCACCGCGTCGATCCGATCGCCAGCAAGCCGGCTCCTACGAAAAGCTTGATCACGTGTTCAATGACGGTGCAGCTATTTCCCGGCGCCCGTTTTCGTGCATAAATCCCGTCCAGCCATTTCTTGAATCACCTTTTAAAACGCTTGTTCGGGACTCTGGTTCGGAAATTGCTACTTTCAATAGGTCTTACGCTTTCCAGTAACAATAATTCTGCGCCACAAGCGCTCATATTGGTTCTTAGGGATTGAATAATGAAAAAAGCATTGCTGACCCTTTCTGCACTGGCGTTGTGCATGGCTGCCGGCTCCGCGCTGGCCAAGGAATACAAAGAACTGCGTTTTGGCGTTGACCCTTCCTACGCACCGTTCGAGTCGAAAGCGGCCGACGGTAGCCTGGTGGGCTTTGATATCGATCTGGGCAATGCCATCTGTGCCGAGCTGAAGGTCAAGTGCAAATGGGTCGAAAGCGATTTCGACGGCATGATTCCGGGCCTGAAGGCCAACAAATTCGACGGTGTGATCTCTTCGATGACCGTCACCCCGGCCCGCGAAAAAGTCATCGACTTCTCCAGCGAGCTGTTCTCCGGCCCAACCGCTTATGTGTTCAAGAAAGGTTCCGGCCTGACCGAAGACGTCGCGTCCCTGAAAGGCAAGACCGTAGGCTACGAGCAAGGCACCATCCAGGAAGCCTATGCCAAGGCCGTGCTGGACAAGGCTGGCGTGAAAACCCAGGCCTATCAGAACCAGGATCAGGTGTATTCGGACCTGATGTCCGGTCGCCTCGATGCCGCGATCCAGGACATGTTGCAAGCCGAACTGGGCTTTTTGAAGTCGCCAAAGGGCGAAGGCTACGAAGTCAGCAAGCCGGTTGACAGCGAATTGCTGCCAGCCAAAACAGCTATCGGTATCTCTAAAGGTAACAAAGACCTCAAGGCACTTTTGGATAAAGGTATCAAAGCGTTACACGATGATGGCACCTACGCCACCATTCAGAAGAAACACTTTGGCGATCTGAATCTGTACAGCGGCAAATAATGCCCGGCGCCCATCTCGCGATGGGCGCTTTTTTCATCCGATCAGGTTGCTGATTTATGTTCGAAAACCTATTACAAAATCTGGGGCTCTCAGCCTTCAGCCTCAAGGGCTTCGGTCCGCTGCTGATGGAAGGCACCTGGATGACCATCAAATTATCGGCGTTGTCGCTGCTGGTGGCCGTGTTGCTCGGCCTGCTCGGCGCCAGTGCCAAACTGTCAAAAGTCAAACTCGTGCGCGTCCCGGCACAGGTCTACACCACGCTGATTCGCGGCGTGCCGGACCTGGTGCTGATGCTGCTGATTTTCTACAGCCTGCAAACCTGGTTGACGTCGTTCACCGATTTCATGGAATGGGAATACATCGAGATCAACCCGTTCAGCGCCGGGGTCATCACCCTGGGCTTCATTTATGGCGCGTACTTCACCGAAACCTTTCGTGGCGCGATTCTCGCGGTGCCCCGGGGCCAGGTCGAAGCGGCCACTGCCTATGGCCTCAAACGTGGCCAGCGGTTCTGGATCGTGGTGTTCCCGCAAATGATGCGTTTCGCCCTGCCGGGTATCGGTAACAACTGGATGGTGATGCTCAAGGCCACCGCGCTGGTGTCGATCATCGGCCTCGCCGACCTGGTCAAGGCTGCCCAGGACGCCGGCAAAAGCAGTTATCAACTGTTCTACTTCCTGGTGCTGGCTGCGCTGATTTACCTGCTGATCACCAGCGCCTCCAACGTCATCCTGCGCTGGCTTGAACGCCGCTACGCTGCTGGCTCCCGGGAGGCCGTACGATGATCGAACTCCTGCAGGAATACTGGAAACCCTTCCTTTACACCGACGGCTACAACATCACCGGCCTGGCCATGACCCTGTGGCTGCTCAGTGCTTCGATCTTCATCGGTTTTCTGGTGTCGATCCCGCTGTCCATCGCCCGGGTGTCGCCGCACTTCTACATTCGCTGGCCGGTGCAGTTCTACACCTACCTGTTTCGCGGGACGCCGCTGTATATCCAGCTGCTGATTTGCTACACCGGCATCTACAGCCTGGCCGCCGTGCGAGAGCAGCCGATACTCGATGCGTTCTTTCGCGACGCGATGAACTGCACCATCCTCGCCTTCGCCCTGAACACCTGCGCCTACACCACGGAGATTTTCGCCGGGGCGATTCGCAGCATGGCCCACGGTGAAGTCGAAGCGGCCAAAGCCTACGGCCTGACCGGCTGGAAGCTGTATGCCTACGTGATCATGCCGTCAGCCCTGCGTCGCTCGCTGCCTTATTACAGCAACGAAGTGATCCTGATGCTGCACTCGACCACCGTGGCGTTCACCGCGACCATCCCGGACATCCTGAAAGTCGCGCGGGACGCCAACTCGGCGACCTTCCTGACCTTCCAGTCGTTCGGTATCGCCGCGCTGATCTACCTGACCGTCACCTTTGCGCTGGTCGGCCTGTTCCGCCTCGCCGAACGCCGATGGCTGGCGTTCCTCGGGCCGACCCACTAGGACTTTTCGCACATGCGCCACCAGATACATGACTTGCTGGCCCCGCTGCCGGGGACCGCACGACAGATTCACAGCTTCCACTTCGGCCCGACGTCGGCCCAGGGCAAGATCTACATCCAGGCGTCCCTGCACGCCGATGAAATGCCCGGCATGCTGGTCGCCTGGCACCTCAAACAACGCTTGGCCGAGCTGGAAGCCGCCGGCCACCTGCGCAGCGAAATCGTGCTGGTGCCGATTGCCAACCCGGTCGGTCTCGAACAAGTGCTGATGGATGTACCGCTGGGCCGCTACGAGCTCGAAAGCGGGCAGAACTTCAATCGCTGGTTCGTCGATTTGAGCGAGGAAGTCGGCAATGAGATCGAAGGCCAGCTCGGCGACGATCCGCAGCGCAACCTCGAACTGATCCGCAACAGCCTGCGCCAGGCTCTGGCGCGACAGACTGCCAGCACTCAACTGCAATCCCAGCGCCTGATCCTGCAACGACTGGCCTGTGACGCGGACATGGTGCTGGACCTGCATTGCGATTTCGAAGCGGTCGCGCACCTCTACACCACGCCCGAGGCCTGGCCACAGGTCGAGCCGCTGGCCCGCTACATCGGTGCCGAAGCGAGTCTGCTGGCCACCGATTCCGGCGGTCAGTCGTTCGACGAATGTTTCACCCTGCTCTGGTGGCAGTTGAAAGAGCGCTTCGGCGAACACTTCGACATTCCGCTCGGCAGCTTCTCGGTCACCGTCGAATTGCGTGGCCAGGGCGACGTCAATCACCCGTTGGCCAGCCTCGACTGCCAGGCGTTGATCGATTACCTGATTCACTTCGGCGCGATTGCCGGCGAATCGGCGCCACTGCCGGAGCTGCCGTATCCCGCCACGCCGCTGGCGGCCGTCGAACCGGTGGCCACGCCCGTGGGCGGTTTGCTGGTGTTCACCGCGCTGCCGGGGGAATACCTGGAGGCCGGGCAACTGATCGCCGAAATCGTCGACCCGATCAACGATCTCGTCACCCCCGTTCACTGCACTGTCGCCGGGCTGATGTACGCCCGTTCGCTACGGCGCATGGCCACTGCCGGCATGGTGATCGCCCACGTCGCGGGCACCGAAGCCTATCGCAGCGGCTACCTACTTTCGCCTTGAGGATGCATGCCCCATGTACAAACTGACCATCGAAGGCCTGCATAAAAGCTATGGCGATCATCATGTGCTCAAAGGCGTTTCACTCAAGGCCAACACCGGCGACGTCATCAGCCTGATCGGCGCCAGCGGCTCGGGCAAAAGTACCTTTCTGCGCTGCATCAACTTTCTCGAACAGCCCAACGACGGCGCCATGAGCCTGGACGGCCAGAACATCCGCATGATCAAGGATCGCCACGGCATGCACGTGGCCGACGCCGATGAACTGCAACGGATCCGCACCCGCCTGGCCATGGTGTTCCAACACTTCAACCTGTGGAGCCACATGACCGTGCTGGAAAACATCACCATGGCTCCGCGCCGGGTGCTGGGTTGCAGCAAGCAGGAAGCCGAGGACCGCGCACGTCGTTACCTCGACAAGGTTGGCCTGGCCGCACGCGTGGCGGACCAGTACCCGGCGTTTCTTTCCGGGGGCCAGCAACAGCGGGTCGCCATTGCCCGCGCATTGGCCATGGAGCCGGAAGTCATGCTGTTCGACGAACCAACGTCGGCGCTCGACCCGGAGCTGGTGGGTGAAGTGCTCCGAGTGATCCAGGGCCTCGCCGAAGAAGGCCGGACCATGATCATGGTGACCCACGAAATGAGCTTCGCCCGCAAAGTGTCGAGTCAGGTGCTGTTTCTGCACCAGGGCCTGGTCGAGGAAGAAGGCGCGCCGGAAGACGTGCTGGGCAATCCGAAGAGTGAACGGCTGAAGCAGTTCCTCAGCGGCAATCTGAAGTAACACGCAGCCTTTGTAGGAGCGAAGCTTGCTCGCGAAAGCGGTGGGTCAGGGAAGAAAGATGTCGGCTGACCCACCGTCTTCGCGAGCAAGCTTCGCTCCTACCAATACAAGCCATTCATTCGCGTGGTTGATCACACAACCGGCGCGGGAGGCGGCTCATCCGGCAGGGTCGGCTCACCGGGTTCGGTCGGTTGTTCGTTGGGGGTATCGGGATCAGGCTGGCCGGGGATGCCCCCCGCCATGCTGATGGGCGGATGTGCCAGCAACGACCAGGCCAAAACGCCAACCTGATTGGGCTCAAGCCTTGCCAGTTCGGCACTTATACGCGGGTCGATCTTCATATAGCACTCCTGAGCGATGGCCCGATCCGCCTTGCGCAGATCGGAGCAGTACACCCCATAGAGTGTACGCTCGCCCAGGAATTCCCACGGTTTGTCAGACGGTTGACTCAGGTGCGTGGCAGCGTCACGCCGCGTTGGCCCTGATACTTGCCGCCACGGTCCTTGTAGGACACTTCGCACTCTTCGTCGGACTCAAGGAACAGCATCTGCGCCACGCCTTCGTTGGCGTAGATCTTCGCCGGCAGGTTGGTGGTGTTCGAGAATTCCAGGGTCACGTGACCCTCCCACTCAGGCTCAAGCGGGGTGACGTTGACGATGATGCCGCAGCGGGCATAGGTGCTTTTGCCCAGGCAAATGGTCAATACGTTGCGCGGAATACGGAAGTACTCGACGGTGCTGGCCAGGGCGAAGGAGTTCGGCGGGATGATGCAGACGTCGCTGTGGATATCGACGAAGCTGCCGGCATCGAAGTTTTTCGGGTCGACGATGGCCGAATTGATGTTGGTGAACACTTTGAAGTGATTGGTGCAGCGAACGTCGTAGCCGTAACTCGACACGCCGTAGGAGATCACTCGGCTATCGTCGCTGCCGCGCACCTGGCGCTCGACGAACGGTTCGATCATGCCCTGCTCTTGCGCCATGCGGCGAATCCACTTGTCCGATTTGATGCTCATGGCGGGTGTCCTGAATAGCGAGGTGGAAAAAATCTGTCCGGCATCTTACCGGGGCGCGCCGCCGGTTCAAAGTCCGGGGCACAATTCTTGGCGATCCCCCTTAAATTCCGGACCTCGACGGCAATACAATGCACCGTCAGTCACGAAAACAGAGAAACCTTCGCAGGAAGCATTGGCACGTTCCGGAAAAAGGGTTAAGGTGGCGCCACTGTGCTGCTTGTGTCACTGAGAATCTCTACACGATATGTTGAATTTCGATCCAACCATCTACAAGAATTTTTCCTGCTCTTTGCACTCAGTCTCGGCCAGGGTTCTTCCTGAGTCGCAGTTATCTTTGTTCAAGGAGTTACACCATGTCTAATCGCCAAACTGGTACCGTTAAGTGGTTCAACGATGAAAAAGGCTTCGGCTTCATCACTCCACAATCCGGTGACGACCTGTTCGTTCACTTCAAAGCTATCCAATCCGACGGCTTCAAAAGCCTGAAAGAAGGCCAACAGGTTTCTTTCATCGCTACCCGCGGTCAGAAAGGCATGCAAGCTGAAGAAGTTCAAGTTATCTAACTTGTACTTGCTTTAGTAAAAAGCCCCGCCCTTAAAAGCGGGGCTTTTTTGTGGGCGGGTGTTTTGTAGTGATCCAAACGCTATGGATAGTACTGACGCCTTCGCGGGCAAGCCTCGCTCCTACAGGTTTTGCGTCGGTATCGGAAATCGCGACCCGACGCAAAACCTGTAGGAGCGAGCGGTGCGGCGATCCGACTTGCCCGCGAATGGATTTACCAGGCCACGCCGAACCCTGCGGTGTAGCGGGTCTTGTCCAGATCGGCATCGTCTGTACCGCTGATGATGTCTCGCTCGGCCTTCAGGTTAAGCGACGCCCACTCGGTCACTTTGTAGCGCAAGCCCATTTCGGCATCGAGCGCATAATCCGCCACACCCGACAACGGCTTGCCCACTTCGCCATTGGTGAAGAACTCCACCTTCTTGCCGATCAGGTAGCGGTTGTAATCCCACTTCATCGCCAGGGAATAGAAGTTGTCCTTGCTGCCGTCGGAGAACTGGTAGTCCGTGTGGTTGAACAGCGAGCCGAGCGAGAATGCGCCTAGCTCGTCATCCCAAAACTGGTAACCCGGACCGGTACCGACGGTGCGCTGACGGGAGAGCTCTTCAACCTTGTCGCGCTTATAAACCGCACGGCCCTGCCAGAACCACTTCTCGGTCAGGAAGCGGTCGAGCGAGTACTCGCCCCGCCAGTTGTCGGTGGTGACCACGTCATCCTGGAATTCACGGTTGTACTCGCCTTCGGCGATATGCCGCCATCTGCCATGGCGCGCAGTGGTCTTGAAGTCGACATCGTAGTCGTCGGTGTCCTTTTCCGCCCGCTGGTAATCCAGCGCCGCATCGATATTGCCTTTCCAGACCAAATCTTCGACCACCGGCTTGGGCTTGAGAATCTGCTGGATACTCGCCAGCTCGACGGTCTTCGGTGCCTCGCCGTTTTCCAGCGTCACCTTGCCGTCGTCTGCCGCGTGCAGCGACTTGGCCTTCTCGCCGCTGTAGGCATCCTGCTTGACCAGCAACTCCTGATCGCTCTCCAGGGTTTTGACTTGCTTCCAGTCGATCGGAACCGAACCGGCGTATTCGGTCTGGATCACCAGCTTGCCGCCGTCGAACAGAGTGATCTTGCCACTCAGCTTGTCACCGTTCTTTAACCACACGGTATCGGCGAGCAAGGGCGTGGAAACACTCAGGACAGCGAGGCACAACAGGGTTCTGGACACCATAAGCAAAGACAGGCTCAAGTTTGCGAAAAAAGTCGGCATTATCCATAGGAATAAGGCCCTAACAAGGACTGACCCGCCCATCTCTATTGAGTTCATTTCTCAATTACTGATCGAGGATTTACCCTACAGACGGTCAGCCACTGTAGGTGCGAGCCTGCTCGCGATAAACTCAAGATCGACGCATTTTCCCAGACAGCTCGCGTTATCGTTAACGACCATCGCCGGCAAGCCGGCCTCGCTCCTACAGGGATCCCGGATGTGACCGACGCCGATGCAGAAACCGAAAGCCCTGCGCAAATCCGACGCACGGCGCTGTACCTCACTCTGGCGCAGGTGCCTGAGGGCAAAGTCGTGAGTTATGGTCAACTTGCCGAACTCGCAGGACTGGGTCGCGCCGCGCGCTGGGTCGGTCGTACGCTCAGCCAGTTGCCCGGCGACACCAAACTACCCTGGCACCGGGTACTCGGCGCCGGCGGTCGGATCAGCCTGCCCGTGGGCAGTCCTTCAGGGGACGAGCAACGCGCACGATTGCGCTCCGAAGGCGTCAGTGTCCTGAACAATCGTGTTGATATTCAGCGCCATGGCTGGCGCCCGGTAGAGCACAGCGGTTAGAGTGCGCGCTTTGTTTCCGTAATCTTGAGGCAGACTTCAGCCCATGCCCCGTAAAACCTGGCGCGCCGCGCTCGCCGCCTATGCCAGCCCATCGACACTTGTGCTGTTGTTGCTTGGTTTCGCCGCCGGCCTGCCCTACATGCTGGTGTTTTCGACACTGTCAGTCTGGTTGCGTGAAGCCGGTGTGGCTCGCGAAACCATTGGCTATGCAAGCCTGATCGGTCTGGCCTACGCCTTTAAATGGGTCTGGTCACCGTTGCTGGACCAATGGCGCCTGCCATTTCTCGGCAAGCTCGGTCGCCGTCGCTCGTGGCTGGTACTTTCCCAGGCACTGGTAATCCTCGGCTTGATCGGGATGGGTTTCTGCGACCCGCAAAAACACTTGTCCTGGCTGATCGCCATTGCTGTAGTCGTGGCCTTCGCCTCGGCAACGCAAGACATCGCGGTCGACGCCTATCGCCTGGAAATCGCCGAGGACAGCCGCCAGGCTGCCCTGGCCGCCAGCTACATGTCCGGCTATCGGATCGCGGCACTGCTGGCCACTGCCGGCGCCCTGTTCTTCGCCGAAGGCTTTGGCTCCACTGGTTTCAACTACAAGCATTCGGCATGGGCCGGCACTTACCTGCTGTTCGGCGCCCTGATGGTTCCGGCGCTGCTGACCTCTTTCTTCATGCGCGAACCGCCGGTGCCGTTGCGCACGCAACTGCAGGCCGGGCGCTACAGCTTCGTGCATCAACTGGCCTCGGTGTTCGTACTGATCGTGCTGCTGGTTTCCGTGCCGGCCATGTTCACCCAGCTCTACAACACCGACTTCGCCAGCGTGCTGTTTGACGGCGTCAGCCTGCTCGACCTGCTGCTCCAGGACCGCGCATTCCTGCGGGCGATCCTCTACACCTCGCTCACCGCGATGTGCCTGTCGGCCATAGGCCGTCGTGGCCTGGCGCCGGTGCTGACACCGGTCAACGACTTCATTCTGCGTTACCGCTGGCAAGCGCTGCTGCTGCTCGGGCTGATCGCCACGTATCGGATGTCGGATACGGTGATGGGCGTGATGGCCAACGTGTTCTATATCGACCAGGGCTTCACCAAGGATCAGATTGCCAGCGTCAGCAAAATCTTCGGCCTGATCATGACGCTGGTCGGCGCCGGCATGGGCGGCCTGCTGATCGTGCGATTCGGCATCCTGCCGATCCTGTTCATCGGCGGCGTGGCGTCAGCGGGCACCAATTTGCTGTTCCTGATGCTCGCCGACATGGGCGCCAATCTGAACATGCTGATCCTGACCATATCCCTGGACAACTTCAGCTCGGGCCTGGCGACCTCCGCGTTCGTCGCCTACCTGTCGAGCCTGACCAACCTCAAGTTCTCCGCCACCCAATACGCCCTGCTCAGCTCGATCATGCTCCTGCTGCCGCGCCTGATCGGTGGCTATTCCGGGGTCATGGTGGAAAAATTCGGCTACCATGATTTCTTCCTGATCACCGCGCTGCTGGGCGTTCCGACGCTGGTGTTGATCGCCTTGCACTGGTTCCAGGAGAGCCGCCGCGAAGGCCCAACCCCAAAGCCTGAGCCGGTTCCAGCCCAGGTCGCGGAAGAATCGTAGGAAGCATCGCAAAGGGCGTGGAGATTCCCGCCCTCCTGCCACACCACCGACCGCGCGCCTGTACGCCAGCAGATCTCGCCCGTACAATGCTCCGTCATTTCTCGTCATCAGCAACCGACAACGGCCAACCATGCGCACCAGTCAATTTTTGCTCGCCACACAGAAAGAAACGCCTTCCGACGCGGTCGTCATCAGCCATCAGCTGATGCTGCGCGCCGGCATGATCCGCAAACTCGCCTCGGGCCTGTACACCTGGCTGCCGATGGGCTTGCGAGTAATGCGCAAGGTCGAAGCCATCGTTCGTGAAGAAATGAACGCCGCAGGCTCTCTTGAAGTGTTGATGCCGAGTACACAACCGGCTGAGCTGTGGCAGGAATCCGGTCGCTGGGAAGAATACGGCCCTGAATTGCTGCGCTTCAAGGATCGCCACGGTCGCGACTTCTGCGCCGGCCCGACCCACGAAGAAGTGATCACCGACCTGATGCGCAACGAGTTGAGCAGTTACAAGCAGCTGCCGATCAACCTGTATCAGATCCAGACCAAATTCCGTGACGAAATCCGCCCACGCTTCGGTTTGATGCGCGGCCGCGAATTCATCATGAAGGACGCCTATTCGTTCCACGCTGACCAGGCTTCGCTGCAGGTTACCTACGACCGCATGCACCAGGCGTACTGCAACGTGTTCACCCGCCTGGGCCTGAAGTTCCGCCCTGTCGAAGCCGATAACGGCTCCATCGGCGGCGCCGGCTCCCACGAATTCCACGTACTGGCCGAATCCGGCGAAGACGATATCGTCTTCAGCAACGGTTCCGACTACGCCGCGAACATCGAAAAAGCCGAAGCGGTACCGCGTGAAACCTCCCGCGCCGCACCGACTGAAGAGATGCGCCTGGTCGACACGCCAGATACCAAGACCATCGCCGCACTGGTGGAAAAATTCAATCTGCCGATTGAAAAGACCATCAAGACCCTCGTGGTTCACGCTGAAGAGAAAGGCAAGCTGATTGCCCTGATCATCCGTGGCGACCACGAGCTGAACGAAATCAAGGCCGCCAACCAGCCTGGCGTTGCCAGCCCGCTGGTCATGGCGTCCGAAAGCGAACTGCGCGACGCCATTGGCGCCGGCGCCGGTTCCCTCGGCCCGTTGAACCTGCCGCTGCCGATCATCATCGACCGTTCCGTCGAGCTGATGAGCGACTTCGGTATCGGTGCGAACATCGACGACAAGCACTACTTCGGCGTGAACTGGGAGCGTGACCTGCCGGTTCCGACCGTTGCCGACCTGCGCAACGTCGTGGCCGGTGATCCGAGCCCGGACGGCAAAGGCACCCTGGAAATCAAGCGCGGCATCGAAGTCGGGCACATCTTCCAGCTGGGCAACAAGTACAGCAAAGCGATGAAGTGCGAAGTGCTGGGCGAGAACGGCAAGCCGGTCACCCTGGAAATGGGTTGCTACGGCATCGGCGTTTCCCGCGTGGTAGCGGCGGCCATCGAGCAGAACAACGACGCCAACGGGATCATCTGGAGCGACACACTGGCGCCATTCCAGATCGCGCTGGTGCCGCTGCGCTACGAAACCGAACAGGTTCGCGAAGCGACCGACAAGCTGTACGCCGAGTTGACTGCGGCCGGCTTCGAAGTGCTGCTGGACGATCGCGACAAGAAAACCAGCCCGGGCATCAAGTTCGCGGACATGGAGCTGATCGGCATTCCTCACCGGATCGTGGTCAGTGACCGCGGCCTCGCCGAAGGCAATCTGGAATACAAGAGCCGCACCGAGCCCGAGGCGCAAGCGCTGCCGGTCGCTGACGTGCTGTCCTTCCTCCAGGCCCGTATCCGCCGCTGACACCAGATAGAGAAGTCATGTTCAAGCGAAACACCTTAGGCCTCGGTGGTGCCGCCCTGTGCGGCACCCTGCTGGTCAGCGGCTGCGCCAATCACATGTCGCAACGCAGCGAGCACGAGGCTCGTGTCGAGCGCAAATTGCTCGATCACAGCCTGCAGATCGATGTCGGTGAGCCCAAGGTGCTTGAGCTGCCGCAACGTCGGGTGAAGATCCACGAGCAGAAGACCTTCGAAGTCACCGAGTTCGAAGTCACCCGTCATTACGATCGCTACACGCCTTACCAACCCTGGCGGGAGGTCTACGAGATCCCGCTGGGCGCGGTGGCCGTGGTGGCCGGTGTCGGCGCGAACGTGGTCAACGTGTTCGCCCTCGGCAACCTGCCGGATAGCGTGACCAAGGACTGGTTCAGCTACGGTTTCGCCGGGCTCAACCCGTTCATGAACGCGCCGTCCCACGGTCGTGCGCAGCAGAACCTCGCCGGCATCGACGAAGTCCAGCTCGACAAGCGCACCGAATACTCGAGCCTGCCCTGGAGCGAGCGCCCGGTGCAGGTCAAGGCCGGCAAGGAAACCTTCGAGCTGAGCACCGACAAAAACGGTGTGTTGCGCTTGAACCTGCTGGACAGCCCGTTCGCTGAACATGACATCAATCACCTGAGTCGCCTGCTGATCAAGGTCGAAGATAGTCAGGACGATGTGCACACGGACTCGACCCTGGCGGTCAGCAGCTCGTTGCGCGGCAAATTGCTTGAAGCCCACGGGCTGATTTACGACGATCTTGAAGACGACGAAGTGAGCCAGTGGGTACACCGGGTCAAGCGCCTGTCGGAACTGGGTCTGGAAGAAGAAGCCAGTGAGCTTGAACAGAGTTTGATTGAGCTGACGCGTAACGATCCTGAGTTGCAGACCGAATTCCTCAAGTCGTTGACCAAGGATGCCGGGCGATTGGTGGCGGATCCGGGACCGAACTAAAAGCAAAAGCTTCGCGAGCAAGCCCGCTCCCACAGTTGACCGTGTTCACCTGAACAACTCGGTCAACTGTGGGAGCGGGCTTGCTCGCGAAGAGGCCCGGAAATCCACCGCAAATCTAGCGCTCAAACAACTCCATCTGCTCAAACCCTCCGCGCAAATCCTCCAGCCTCACCCCGACCCCCAACAACCGCACCGGTTTCCCACCGCGATTGAACGCCTGGGTCAGCAACAACTGATAACTCCCCAGATCCCGCCCTGCCCCGGCCTGCTCCAGCGTGGTCTGGGTAAAGTCATGGAATTTCACTTTGACGAACGGCTTGCCCGGCCGATAGCTGTTGTCGATTCGCGCCATGCGGCCCGCCAGGGTTTCCAGCAACTCGGGTAACTTATCCAGACAGCTCACCAGATCCGGCAGATCCACGTCATAGGTGTTTTCGACACTGATCGATTGCCGCCGACTGTCGTTGTGCACCAACCGATCATCGATCCCACGGGCCAGACTCCAAAGCCGCTCGCCAAAACTGCCGAACTCGCGCACCAGCGCCAACTTGTCCCATTCGCGCAAATGCGAACAATCGACAATGCCGAGCCTGCCCAGTTTGTCGGCAGTCACTTTGCCAACGCCATGGAGCTTGCTGACAGGCAAACCGCTGACGAAATCCTCGACCTGATCCGGCGTAATGACAAACAAGCCATTGGGCTTCTTCCAGTCGCTGGCAATCTTGGCCAGGAATTTGTTCGGCGCCACGCCGGCCGAGACAGTGATGTGCAACTGATTGGACACCCGACGACGGATGTCCTGGGCAATTCGCGTGGCGCTGCCGCCGAAGTGCGCACTGTCCGACACATCGAGGTAAGCCTCATCGAGGGAAAGCGGCTCGATCAGGTCGGTGTAATCGCGAAAGATCGTGTGAATTTCCTTCGAGGCTTCCCGGTAGGCGTCCATGCGCGGCTTGACGATGGTCAGGTCAGGGCACAACTTCAAGGCGTGTCCCGACGACATCGCCGAACGCACGCCATACGCCCGCGCTTCATAGTTACAGGTGGCGATCACCCCGCGTCGATCCGCCGAACCACCCACCGCCAGGGGTTTTCCGGCGAGGCGCGGGTCGTCGCGCATCTCGATGGCAGCGTAGAAGCAGTCACAATCGACGTGGATGATTTTTCGCTGGCTCATATAAAAGCGGTGTTCATGGCGTAGAATTGGAGTCAAGGCTTGCCGGATCTGCAGTATCTCACCGACACCTGTATATAGCACCAGTAGTCTGAATGTTCTTACCCAATGGTAGGAAAAGTTACAGATGAATTTATTTTCTCAATCGAAAGCGCACCTGCGATAGAGCTGCAAGCCTTGCCAGGCCTGACTCACAGCCGATCACACCGCCCTCTATCAGAGCTAAGCGATTGAACCAGAACAGGTTTTATCTGGATTGAAGGTTGACAGCCCGGCGATCCTCTGTAGAATGCCGACCCACAGACGCGGGATGGAGCAGTCTGGTAGCTCGTCGGGCTCATAACCCGAAGGTCGTCGGTTCAAATCCGGCTCCCGCAACCAAACATCAAAAAAGGCTACTCGAAAGAGTGGCCTTTTTTGTGCGCGCGTGTTTTTGGCAGGAAGCAGAAATCGTTCTGATTCCGAAACTTAACGCTCCCCTGCGACCGTTCGCCGCTTATTTACGCTTATTTGACCCGGCGCCGGATTAACGGTTGACACACCGGCGTATCTCTATAGAATGCCGCCACACAGACGCGGGATGGAGCAGTCTGGTAGCTCGTCGGGCTCATAACCCGAAGGTCGTCGGTTCAAATCCGGCTCCCGCAACCAAACATCAAAAAAGGCTACTCGAAAGAGTGGCCTTTTTTGTATCTGTTGAAAAAGTCCTTTCGCAACAATGACCTGTCACTGTGTAGGGAAGCGTTCGGGATCACCTGAGTTCTGAGTTCAGACTATGCTGAATCGCAGACAGAACCCCCTACGACGGATGCCATGCCATCGCCGCTGATCGGTGAGAGGCGTTAATATTTGTGATTATTTTTTTCTACAGGGATTGGTAACTTGGCTGGATACCCCCATCCTGTCGCGCACAATCCAAGAGGTGATTGATGCGCGCCAACTCGTCTGATTCACAAGACACCGTCACAGCGACACAACCGATCAAGGCCGAGCGTCTGCGCTTGCTTGATCTGGTCAGCAAGTACCGTCAGCCCATTGGCCTGGCGGTCACCCTGCTGTTGTTCGCTATCGCGCTGATTGCCTGTCGCCACCTGCTGAGCGAACTCGATCTTTACGCTCTGCACGACTCCATTCTCGACGTACCGAAACCGGCACTGCTCGGCGCATTGGCCGCAACCGTGGTCGGCTTCATCATCTTGCTTGGCTACGAATGGTCGGCCAGCCGCTATGCCGGCGTGACCCTGGCGCCGCGGCTTCTTGCCCTGGGCGGGTTCACGGCATTTGCCATCGGTAATGCCATCGGCCTGTCGATGCTCTCGGGAGGCTCGGTTCGCTACCGTTTATATGCGCGTCATGGCCTGGGGGCTTCCGATGTCGCGCACATGACGCTGTTCGCCAGCCTCTCGCTCGGCTGCGCCCTGCCCCCGCTGGCCGCCCTCGCCACACTCAGCAACCTGCCTGCCGCCTCTGCCGCCCTGGGCCTCTCTCAGATGCTGCTAGGTGCGATTGCCGCCGCTGTATTGCTACTGTTTACCGTATTGGCCGTCGGCATCTATCGCCGGCGCCTGCCAGAGCAGCCTTATGCAGACAACCTGTTGGTCAAGGTCGGTCGTCGCACCTTGCGCCTTCCGGGCCGTCGCCTGACGTTCCTGCAACTGGTCATTACCGCCCTCGACGTAGCCGCCGCCGCGACCGTGCTGTATCTGTTGCTGCCGGAAGCTCCGCCCTTCGGTGCATTCCTGCTGGTGTACCTGCTGGCGTTGGCCGCTGGTGTGCTCAGCCATGTTCCCGGTGGCGTCGGCGTATTCGAAGCCATTCTGCTGGCCGCCTTCGCCGACAAACTTGGTGCCGCGCCGCTGGCCGCCGCGTTGCTGCTCTATCGCCTGATCTACGTGGTGCTGCCGCTGCTGGTCGCGTGCTTGCTGCTGTTGGTCAATGAAGGCCAGCGTTTGTTTCAAACGCGTCAATCCTTGCGTGCAGCCTCCGGCCTGGCCGCTCCGATTCTGGCGGTGCTGGTGTTTCTGTCCGGCGTGGTGCTGCTGTTCTCCGGCGTGACCCCGGAAATCGATACACGCCTGGAACACATCGGTTTCCTGATCCCTCATCGACTGGTCGACGCTTCGCACTTCGGCGCCAGCCTCGTCGGCGTGCTTTGCCTGCTGCTGGCCCAAGGCCTGCGTCGACGCCTGTCCGCCGCGTGGATGCTGACCACCATTCTGTTGCTGGTCGGCGCCGTGCTTTCGCTGCTCAAAGGTTTCGACTGGGAAGAAGCCTGCCTGATGACCCTGACCGCGAGCCTGCTGGGGGTTTTCCGGCGCTCGTTCTATCGCCCGAGCCGCCTGACCGAACTGCCGTTTTCGCCGCTGTATCTGGTGTCGAGCCTTTGTGTACTCGGTGCGTCGATCTGGCTGCTGCTGTTCGCTTATCAGGACGTTCCCTACAGCCATCAACTCTGGTGGCAGTTCACCCTTGATGCCGACGCCCCGCGTGGCTTGCGCTCGCTGCTCGGCGCCGCCGTGCTGTTGGTGGTGGTGTCCCTGACCTGGCTGCTGCGCACCGCACGCCCGGTGATCCACCTGCCCACGCCGGACGAACTGGACCGCGCGGTAAAAATCCTGATGGCTTCCGCCCAACCGGACGGTGGCCTCGCCCTGACCGGTGACAAGGCGCTGCTGTTTCACCCTAACGACGAAGCGTTCCTGATGTACGCCCGCCGTGGACGCAGCCTGGTGGCCTTGTATGACCCGATCGGCCCGACCCAGCAACGGGCGGAAATGATCTGGCAGTTCCGCGACCTCTGTGACATCCACCACGCCCGCCCCGTGTTCTATCAAGTACGCGCCGAGAACCTGCCGTACTACATGGACATCGGCCTGACTGCGATCAAACTCGGCGAAGAAGCCCGGGTCGATCTGCAGCGCTTTGATCTCGAAGCCAAGGGCAAAGAGATGAAAGACCTGCGCTACACCTGGAACCGTGGCACCCGTGATGGCCTGTCGCTGGAGATCCATGAGCCAGGGCATGCGCCGATGGATGAGCTCAAGGTGATTTCCGATGCCTGGTTGACCGGCAAGAACGTGCGCGAGAAAGGCTTCTCCCTCGGTCGTTTCGGTGATGACTACCTCAAGCATTTCCGCATCGCTGTCATCCGTTTCGAAGGGCGCCCGGTGGCGTTCGCCAATTTGCTCGAGACTTTCGGCCATGACCTGGCCAGCCTCGACCTGATGCGCGCACACCCGGATGCCCCCAAACTGACCATGGAATTCATGATGGTCGGCCTGATTCAACATTATAAAAATCATGGATACGCGCGTTTCAGCCTGGGCATGGTGCCGCTGTCGGGGTTGCAACCCCGTCGTGGCGCGCCACTGACCCAGCGTCTGGGCTCGATGGTTTTCCGCCGTGGTGAGCAGCTGTACAACTTCCAAGGCTTGCGCCGCTTCAAAGACAAGTTCCAGCCTGACTGGGAACCCCGTTATATGGCTGTGCCCGCCGGACTCGATCCGCTGGTTGCCCTGGCCGACACTGCTGCCCTGATTGCGGGCGGCTTGACTGGATTGGTGAAACGCTGATGATTCAACGCTCCTTGCGGTACGTACTGGGCACACTGGTAGTGCTGGCCCTGATTCTCGGTGGCGGTTACTGGTACCTCAAACGCCCGGCGCCAGAACCGACGCTCGAACGGCTGACACCGGCCGACGGCGCCGCGATGACCCGCGTCATCCCCGGCAACACGCCGCGCGCCCAGGTGCTGGTGGCGGTCAATGACGACCAGAAGCTCAGCGACAAACAATTGATGACCCTGAGCCGCAGCGGCTCGGCGCAGATCGTTCAGGTGATCCTGCCCAAGGACTGCCTGTTGCAAAGCCGCGCCCTGCAATCCGGCCTGAGAGAACTCAAAGGCCCGGCGACGCTGGTCAGCGGCATCGGCCCTGGCGCCGTGCTGGCATGGCGCTGGTTGTCCGAGCAGAAGGACGACAAGTCCCAGGCCGTTTCGGTGGACCTGGCCCTGGAAAAACCTGGCTGCACCCACCTGCTGCCGAAAAGCGCTGCTCACGGTCACTGGCTGGTGGCGTGGAACGACAACCCGGACGACACCAGCGCCGGCTTCGTGCGCGACCAACCCAACGCCGAAACCAGCATCAGCGACTACGACATCAACCTGCCGCAAGTGCTGAACAACGAACTGCGCAAGCTCCTCGTCGGTGGCGACAAAGCCGCTGGCGGCCTGCAGATTCCAGTGGTTGAAGTCCCGGCCGGCCAGGCCAAGGACACCGTCACCCTGTTCCTTTCCGGTGACGGCGGCTGGCGCGACCTCGACCGCGACGTAGCGGGCGAAATGGCCAAGATCGGCTACCCGGTCGTCGGCATCGACACCCTGCGCTACTACTGGCAGCACAAGAGCCCGGAGCAAAGCGCCCTGGACCTCGCTGAACTGATGCAGCACTACCGGCAGAAATGGGGCACCAAGCGCTTCATCCTGACGGGCTACTCGTTCGGCGCCGACGTCCTGCCGGCGATCTACAACCGCCTGGAAGCCTCGGAACAGCAACGCGTCGACGCAATCATCCTGCTGGCCTTCGCCCGCACCGGCAGCTTCGAAATCGAAGTCGAAGGCTGGCTCGGCAACGCCGGCAAAGAAGCCGCCACCGGCCCGGAAATGGCCAAGCTGCCACCGGAGAAAGTGGTGTGCATCTTCGGTGAAGAAGAAATCGACGAAAGTGGCTGCACCGACAAAACCGCCGTAGGCGAAGCCATCAAACTGCCCGGCGGCCACCACTTCGACGAGAACTACCCGAAACTGGCCCAACGGTTGGTGGATGTGATCGAGAAGCGCCAGGCGAAGGAGACGGCGGCTCAGGAGTGACCTGAACCCGCCCACAAAAAAGCCCCCGCTGCCTTACGGTAGCGGGGGCTTTTTCATTCCAGCGGCACACCACACTCCCCCTGTGGGAGCGAGCCTGCTCGCGATAGCGGTGTGTCAGTCGACATAAATGTTGAATGCAAGACCGCTTTCGCGAGCAAGCCCGCTCCCACATAGGGTCTTCACCGCCTTCATGCTGCGCACTCCGCTACAAAAAAACCCTCGTTGCCTGAATGGCAGCGAGGGCAATTGTTCAGATCCGACGCTCTGCCGCGTCGTAGACCTCTTCATCACGTCGGGCACCGACCGCGACGATCAGTACCTGAATCGCTCTCCCGTTGACTCGGTAAACAATCCGCGTGTCACCGGTTCGAATTCTTCTACAACCTGCAAGGCTGGCTCTAAGGGGTTTACCGCTTTTATCCGGCTCGCCGTTGATAATTCGCTCTTCGATCACATCAAGAATGCGATTCGCCGCAACAGCTCCCAGTAGATCCAGATCCTTCTGAACCTCCGGGTGATAGATAACGCCCCAAACCATCCCCAGCTCCTTTAGTCTTTCCTGGCGTACCTTGCCCGCATAGCGTCATGGCTGACTGCTTGGGCCTCATCGAAACCGGTCAGGCGTTCCCGAGCGGCTACTTCAATCCGAAGGTCATCCAGTTCGTCGAGCATTTCCTGATACGCATCGATATTGATAATCACCGCCGCCGGTTGATTGTCTTTGAAAATAACCAGGCGCTCGGTGGCGCGGCTGGAAATTTCCTTGAGCCTCGCGCTGAAGCCCCTGACCATCGCAGTCACCGATATCGCCTGGTCAGCACGTTCTAGTAATGCCGTCATATTTACCTCTCTACTATCACGCAACATTTCGCGCACAATTACACGCAGAGTATTGCGTTGAATATCACATTGCGCAAGCACGCCCATTTCTTCGGCTTTGTAGAATCGCTCGCGGCGTTTAGTTTTTGTTTGTTTCAGACGGCGCGATATCGGATGACGCCCGCAGACCTTGTAGGCAAACTCCGAATCGTGTTTTTTGGGCACTTTGATGCCTTGTTGCGCTTTTCTTTGACGGGATAGTCTCCGGACGTCGCTGACCATTCAGCGATCGGGCTTGGAAACCCGTCGAGCGTAGGCAACAACGTGCCCAACATGACCGCAGACATTTACGGCTGCAATTCTGTGTCATGGCGGTTGTGCGTGGGACGTCTTCGGACGTGCCGGTTTCCTAGGCTCCCGGTTTTCCAACCTGCGCACAGCTGCCACCCATTCGCTTGGAAACGAACGTGGCGGCTCCTCAGTTTAGGAGATACACCATGAGCAAAACAGATTCACCTGCCCCCTCAGAACTAAAAACCATCGGCCTCACCCCGGTCCTCTACTGCTCAAACCAACCCCTATTCCATGTCACGCGAGACGTACCCCTCAGCGATGCGTTAGCCATGGCCTCCGATTTCCTGTACCTGGCCAAGGAGCTGACCAAAGATGCTGCCTACGCCCGAGACACCGACCGACACGCCTGGGCCGCGCATTATTTGACGGCGATGAGCAAGGCCGTGGTTGATGATGCAGTGAAGGTGCTGGAGCGGCCGGTTTGGACAAAGACCGAATCTAAAAAACAATGACCTGAGCGCAACTAAAAACGACGGGCCACACTCACAAAAAAGCCAGCAACACGGTCCCTGTAGGAGCAAGCTTGCTCGCGATAGCGATCTGTCAGGCAACATTAATGGTGCATGTTAGTCCGCCATCGCGAGCAGGCTCGCTCCCACAGGGGATCGTTGTCAGCCAACGTCAGGCGTCAGGCAATAAAAAGCCCCCGCTGCCTTCACGGCAACGGGGGCTTTTTGATGTCGCGGGGTTACATCTCGACCTGCGTCCCCAACTCAATCACCCGGTTCAGCGGCAGATTAAAGAACCGCAAATTGCCATTCGCATTCTTCAACATGAACGCAAACAACGCCTCACGCCAACGCGCCATCCCCTCAAGTTTGGAGGCGATGACCGTCTCGCGACTGAGGAAGTAGGTGGTGCGCATCGGGCTGAAATCCAGATCATCGAGGTGACACAACTTCAGCGCTTGCGGCACGTCCGGCTCGTCGATAAAGCCAAAGTGCAGGATCACCCGGAAGAACCCTTCGCCGTGGGATTCCACCTCGAAGCGCCGTGTCGTCGGTACTCGCGGGATGTCTTCGTACACCACCGTCAGCAGCACCACTTGCTCGTGCAGCACCTGGTTATGCAGCAAGTTGTGCAACAACGCGTGGGGTACGGCGTCTGGCCGCGCGGTGAGGAACACGGCGGTGCCCTGGACGCGATGCGGCGGTTGCACGGCGATACTGCTGATGAAAATCGGCAGCGGCAGCCCGCCTTCGTCCATGCGCTCCACCAACAGTTGTTTGCCGCGCTTCCAGGTAGTCATCAGCACGAACAGCGCAATACCGGCGATCACCGGGAAGGCCCCGCCCTGTACGATTTTCGGCACGTTGGCGGCGAAGTACACGCCATCGACCAGCAAAAATCCCAACAGGACCGGCACCGCAAGGACCGGTGGCCATTTCCATAGCAGCAGTATCACTGCCGACACCAGAATGCTGGTCATCAGCATGGTCCCGGTCACCGCAACGCCATAAGCCGAGGCCAGGGCGCCGGAAGATTCGAAACCCAGCACCAGCAGGACCACGCCGACCATCAGCGCCCAGTTCACCGCACCGATGTAGATCTGGCCTTGCTCGGCGCTGGAGGTGTGCTGGATGTGCATGCGCGGAATGTAGCCGAGCTGAATCGCCTGGCGGGTCAGGGAGAACGCGCCCGAAATCACCGCTTGCGAAGCAATCACCGTGGCCAGGGTCGACAGGCCGACCAGGGGAATCAACGCCCAGCTTGGCGCCAACAGATAAAACGGGTTGCGCGCCGCTTCCGGGTCACCGAGCAGCAAGGCGCCCTGGCCGAAGTAGTTCAGCACCAGCGCCGGCAGCACGAGGATGAACCAGGCGCGGGCAATCGGCTTGCGTCCGAAGTGGCCCATGTCGGCGTACAGCGCTTCGGCACCGGTCAACGCCAGCACCACCGCGCCGAGGATCGCCACGCCCATGCCTGGGTGAACGATGAAGAAGCGCACGCCCCAGACCGGGTTCATCGCTTGCAACACTTCCGGATGCTGCATGATGCCGTAGACACCCAGTGCGCCCAGCACCAGGAACCAGGTGACCATGATCGGCCCAAACAGGATGCCGATTCGCGCGGTGCCGTGGCTCTGGATCAAAAACAGCGCCACCAGCACGATCAACGACAGCGGCACCACCCAATGGTCGATGCCTTCGAAGGCCAGCCCGAGACCTTCAATCGCCGAAAGCACGGAGATCGCCGGAGTGATCATGCTGTCGCCATAGAACAGCGCCGCGCCGATCAGCCCGCAGACCACCAGCAACGTGCGCAACCTCTTGTGCCCCGCCGCTGCCCGCCGCGCCAGCGCGGTCAACGCCATAATCCCGCCTTCGCCCTGGTTGTCGGCGCGCAGGACAAACATCATGTACTTGATCGAGACGACCCAGATCAGCGACCAGAAGATCAGCGCCAGGATGCCCAACACGCCGTCATGGTTGACCGGTACACCGTAACCACCGGAAAACACTTCTTTGAGGGTGTACAGCGGGCTCGTGCCGATATCGCCGTAAACCACCCCGACCGCCGCGACCAGCATACCGATCGGCTTCGCCGCCGAATGCTCGGCACCCGCCGCCTGACTACTTGCCTGACCCATCCAACACTCCTACTACCCAGACCGGACTTCTTGGAAGAAGCACTATGCTTTGTCACGCAGCATGCGCTGTTTTACATGACGTTACAGACGTTTTGTTGACTGTAAAAAATCGGTAACGCGTAACGGCGCGAAGCATAGCGCAGCACTCGTCGTATTTCCCTCCATAAAGCTGGTCAAGTGCGTCTCTCATCGCTAGAATTGCGCACTTTTTGATCAGAGGCGCAACAAGCGCCCGTCTGTCGCCTTGCCGTCTTCGGCTGGAGGCGTCACAAATACCGAGGTTAGACATGTCCACCACTCCTGCGCCGGCCAATCCAAAGGTTGGCTTCGTATCCCTGGGTTGCCCCAAAGCACTGGTCGACTCCGAGCGCATCCTTACCCAGCTGCGCATGGAAGGTTATGACGTTGTGTCCACTTATCAGGACGCCGATGTCGTGGTGGTCAACACCTGCGGTTTCATCGACTCGGCCAAGGCAGAATCTTTGGAAGTGATCGGCGAAGCCATCAAGGAAAACGGCAAGGTCATCGTGACCGGCTGCATGGGCGTCGAAGAAGGCAACATCCGCAACGTACACCCGAGCGTGCTGGCCGTGACCGGTCCGCAGCAGTACGAGCAAGTGGTCAACGCCGTGCACGACGTCGTGCCGCCGCGTCAGGATCACAACCCGCTGATCGACCTGGTGCCGCCGCAAGGCATCAAGCTGACCCCGCGCCACTACGCGTACCTGAAGATTTCCGAAGGCTGCAACCACAGCTGCAGCTTCTGCATCATCCCGTCGATGCGCGGCAAGCTGGTCAGCCGTCCGGTCGGTGACGTGCTCGACGAGGCCCAGCGCCTGGTCAAGGCCGGCGTCAAAGAGCTGTTGGTGATCTCGCAAGACACCAGCGCCTACGGCGTCGATGTGAAGTACCGCACCGGTTTCTGGAACGGCGCGCCGGTGAAAACCCGCATGACCGAACTCTGCGAAGCCCTGAGCACCCTCGGCGTCTGGGTTCGTTTGCACTACGTTTACCCGTACCCGCACGTCGACGAGCTGATTCCGCTGATGGCCGCCGGCAAGATCCTGCCGTACCTGGACATCCCGTTCCAGCACGCCAGCCCGAAAGTCCTGAAGTCGATGAAACGCCCGGCCTTCGAAGACAAGACCCTGGCGCGCATCAAGAACTGGCGCGAGATCTGCCCGGACCTGATCATCCGTTCGACCTTCATCGTCGGCTTCCCCGGCGAAACCGAAGAAGACTTCCAGTACCTGCTGAACTGGCTGACCGAAGCCCAGCTCGACCGCGTCGGCTGCTTCCAGTACTCGCCGGTCGAAGGCGCACCGGCCAACGACCTGGACCTGGACATCGTACCGGACGACGTCAAGCAAGACCGTTGGGACCGCTTCATGGCGCACCAGCAAGCCATCAGCTCGGCACGCCTGCAAATGCGCGTCGGCCGTGAAATCGAAGTGCTGGTCGATGAAGTCGACGAGCAAGGCGCGGTCGGCCGTTGCTTCTTCGATGCCCCGGAAATCGACGGCAACGTGTTCATCGACAACGGCAGCAACCTGAAACCGGGCGACAAAGTCTGGTGCAAGGTGACCGACGCCGACGAATACGACCTGTGGGCTGAACAGATCTAAACGCAAAAAATACGAAAAGCCCTGCTCTCTTGACGAGATGCGGGGCTTTTTTACGTCTATCGTTTTGTGGGAGAAAGGACTCGCGCCATCCACTGCAAAAGGGGCATTCGGCCATGCGCCAACATTCGGTCATCCACACGCCGAAACAGAGCGACTACCAGGAACTGACTCGGGTCTGGGAAGACTCGGTGCGCGCCACCCATGACTTTCTGCCGGACAGTTACATCGAACTGCTGAAGAATCTTGTGCTGACGCGCTACCTCGACGCGGTGATGCTGATCTGTACCAAAGACTCGCGCCAGCGCATCACCGGGTTCGCCGGCGTGGCAGCGGGCAAAGTTGAAATGCTCTTCATCGACCCGGCCCACCGTGGCCAGGGCCTGGGCAAGCAGTTGCTGCGTTATGCCATGGAACACCTGAACGCCGATGAACTGGACGTCAATGAACAGAACCCGCAGGCGCTGGGGTTCTACTTCAAACAGGGCTTCGAGGTGATCGGCCGCACCGAGCATGACGGCATGGGGCAGCCTTATCCGTTGTTGCATATGCGGCTGCGCCAAACCCGGCAACAGTCGAGCAACGGCTGACCTGTGTAGGAGCCGGCTTGCCGGCGATGGACGTAAACGATAACGCGTCCTTTCTGGATAAACGCGGTGTTCCGACCTCCATCGCTGGCAAGCCAGCTCCTACAAATAGCTGTACGGCGTAAATGGAGCCGGGATTAACCGGCGCCCAGCAGGTACAATGCCCACCCCTTTTTTGTTACGGCCCTGTCATGACTGACCCGATACGTCTCTCCAAACGCCTCATCGAACTCGTCGGCTGTTCCCGTCGGGAGGCTGAGCTGTTCATCGAGGGCGGCTGGGTCACCGTGGACGGCGAAGTCATCGACGAGCCGCAGTTCAAGGTCGACACCCAGAAAGTCGAGCTCGACCCGCAGGCCCAGGCCACCGCACCAGAGCCGGTGACCATCCTGTTCAACGTGCCGGCAGGTATGGACGCGGACACCGCGATGGCCACCATCAGCGCCGAAACCCTGAGCGAAGAACATCGCTTCAGCAAACGTCCGCTCAAGGGCCATTTCCAGCGCCTGACCGCCAGCACCGACCTGCAGGCCAACGCCAGCGGTCTGCTGGTGTTCACCCAGGACTGGAAGATCCTGCGCAAACTCACCGCCGACTCCGCGAAAATCGAGCAAGAGTATGTGGTCGAGGTTGAAGGCGAGATGGTGGCTCACGGCCTCAACCGCCTGAACCATGGCCTCACCTACAAGGGCAAGGAACTGCCGCCGGTCAAGGCCAGCTGGCAGAACGAAAACCGCCTGCGTTTTGCGATGAAGAACCCACAACCGGGCGTGATTGCCCTGTTCTGCCAGGCCGTCGGCCTGAAGGTCGTCGCTATCCGCCGCATCCGCATCGGCGGCGTGTCCATCGGCAAAGTGCCGTTGGGCCAATGGCGCTACCTGTCCGGCAAAGAGAAGTTCTAAGACTTTTCACGCCGCCACACATTCTGGCGCCGCGGTTTATGCGGCGCCCACTGCCGACTATCAGGATTGCACACCATGATTCATAACGACGTACTGCGCAGCGTGCGCTACATGCTCGACATCAGCGACAAGAAAGTCATCGAGATCATCAAGCTCGGCGGCATGGACGTGTCCCTGGAAGCCCTGCTGACCTACCTCGACAAGAAAGAAGAGGACGAGGAAGGCTTCGTACGCTGCCCGGACGAGGTCATGGCGCATTTCCTCGACGGCCTGGTGATCTTCAAGCGCGGCAAGGACGAAAGCCGTCCGCCGCAGCCAATCGAAGTGCCGGTGACCAACAACATCATCCTGAAAAAACTGCGCGTGGCCTTCGAGCTGAAAGAAGACGACATGCACGCGATCCTCAAGGCCGCCGAGTTCCCGGTGTCCAAGCCTGAGCTGAGCGCGCTGTTCCGCAAGTTCGGCCACACCAATTATCGCCCGTGCGGCGACCAGTTGCTGCGCAATTTCCTCAAGGGCCTGACCCTGCGCGTTCGCCCGCAGTAACCCCCACAGACCTTGGGCCACCACCGCCCCCTGTAGGAGCCAGCTTGCTGGCGATGGCGATTTTGAGGACGCCATCGCCGGCAAGCCGGCTCCTACAGGTCGGGGTAGCAGGTCTGGCTGTATGAATCCCCATTCCGCGCAAAAATAGTGGCTCCGCTTCCAGCGGCTGACGACTAGGGTGTATGCACCCTCAGCTCTCAGGATTCGCCATGCACCCGTACTTTTCCCTGCAAGGCCGCACCGCTCTGGTGACCGGCGGCACCCGTGGTATCGGCAAAATGATCGCCAAGGCCTATGTCGAGGCCGGCGCCACCGTGTACGTCTGCGCGCGCGATGCCGAAGCGTGTCAGCAAACGGCTGACGAGTTGAGCGCCTTCGGTACGTGCCATGCGGTGGCCGCCAACCTGGCCACTGAAGAAGGTGTGCTGCAACTCGCGACGCAGTTGGGCGAGCAGATCGGCCATCTGGATATTCTGGTGAACAACGCCGGCACCACTTGGGGCGCGCCGCTCGAGAGCTATCCGGTCAAGGGCTGGGAAAAGGTCATGCAGCTCAACGTGACGTCGGTGTTCAACTGCATCCAGCAGTTCTTGCCGCTGCTGCGCAAGGCCGGGTCAGAAGCCAATCCGGCGCGGATCATCAACATCGGCTCGGTGGCGGGGATTTCTTCCTTCGGTGAGCAGGCTTATGCCTACGGGCCGAGCAAGGCGGCTCTGCATCAATTGTCGCGGATACTGGCGCGGGAACTGGTGAGCCAGCACATCAACGTCAACGTGATCGCACCGGGGCGCTTTCCGAGCAAGATGACCCAGCACATCGGGAACGATGAGCAGGCGCTGGCGGAGGATACGGCGTTGATTCCGATGAAGCGCTGGGGCCGGGAGGAAGAGATGGCGGCGTTGGCGATCAGTCTGGCGAGTACGGCGGGGGCTTACATGACCGGGAATATCATTCCTCTTGATGGTGGGTTCAGTCTCTAGATCGGCGGTGCGGCCTTCGCGGGCAAGCCTCGCTCCTACAGGTTCTTTGGCGTACACAAACTCTGTGTTCGCTCGAGAACCCTGTAGGAGCGAGTGGTGCGGCAGTCCGACTTGCCCGCGAATAGGCCCGCTCAGCCACCACCAGTCTTGAGGCCCGTCGGGGTATCATGCCCGCCTCAATCCTGCTTCGACCCTAAACCAATGACCTACAGCGTTTCCCCCATCGGCTTCGTGCGCTCCTGTTTCAAGGAGAAGTTCGCCATCCCGCGCCAGCCGCAACTGGCGCCCGCCGCTCGCGGCGTGCTGGAACTGGTGGCGCCGTTCGATCAGGGCGACGCCGTGCAGGGTCTGGAGCAGGTCAGCCACGTCTGGCTGCTGTTCCTTTTTCATCAGGCCCTGGAAGAAAAGCCACGCCTGAAAGTCCGCCCGCCTCGCCTCGGCGGCAACAAATCCATGGGCGTGTTCGCCACCCGCGCGACGCACCGGCCCAACGGCATCGGCCAATCCGTGGTGAAGCTGGACAAGGTCGAGGCCAATCGCCTGTGGATATCCGGCATCGACTTGCTGGATGGCACGCCGATTCTCGACATCAAACCCTACGTGCCTTATGCCGACATCATCGACACGGCGTCCAATAGCATCGCCAGCGCTGCGCCGCAGCTGATTGCCGTGCAGTGGACGGACTCAGCGTTGCAACAGGCGCATGGGCACGCTCAGCGGCTGGAAGAGCCTTTGGTGGAGCTGGTTGAGCAGTGCCTAGCGCAGGATCCGCGGCCGGCTTATCAGACGCCCGCGCCTGAGCGGGAATATGGGGCGCAATTCTGGGATGTGGATGTGCGGTGGCACTATCCGACGCCGGATTCGATCTGCGTCCTTGAGGTCATTCCCGCACAGGTTTAAACGCCAGAAACGAAAAAGCCCGCATGACCTTCTCAGGTCATGCGGGCTTTTCCATGCGCTACATATCTACTGTAGGAGCTGGCTTGCCAGCGATGGTCGTTAACGATAACGCATGTTTACCGGGGTAAACGCGGTGCATTCAAGTCCATCGCCGGCAAGCCGGCTCCTACACAAGTGACCTTCGGTCACTTTTCGACGAACGCACGCTCGATCAGGTAATCACCCGGCTCGCGCATCCGCGGCGAAACTTTCAGGCCGAAGCTGTTCAGCACTTCGCTGGTTTCGTCGAGCATGCTCGGGCTGCCGCACAGCATGGCGCGGTCGTCCTGCGGGTTGATTGGTGGCAGACCGATGTCGCTGAACAGCTTGCCGCTGCGCATCAGGTCGGTCAGGCGACCTTCGTTCTCGAACGGCTCGCGGGTCACGGTCGGGTAGTAGATCAACTTGTCACGCAGGGCCTCGCCGAAGAACTCGTTCTGCGGCAGGTGCTCGGTGATGAATTCGCGGTAAGCGACTTCGTTGACGTAACGTACGCCGTGGCACAGGATCACTTTTTCGAAACGCTCGTAGGTTTCCGGGTCCTGGATGACGCTCATGAACGGCGCCAGACCGGTACCGGTGCTGAGCAGGTACAAATGTTTGCCAGGCTTCAAGTCGTCCAGTACCAGCGTGCCGGTAGGCTTCTTGCTGATGATGATCTCGTCGCCTTCCTTCAGGTGCTGCAACTGAGAAGTCAGCGGGCCATCAGGCACCTTGATGCTGAAGAACTCGAGATGCTCTTCCCAGTTCGGGCTGGCAATCGAGTAAGCGCGCATGAGCGGCCGGCCGTTGGGCTGTTGCAGGCCGATCATCACGAACTGACCGTTCTCGAAGCGCAGGCCCGGATCGCGGGTGCACTTGAAGCTGAACAGAGTGTCGTTCCAGTGGTGAACACTGAGGACACGCTCGTGGTTCATGTTGCTCATGTACGTGGGACTCCTGGAGATTTTGCCTGCGCCTGTGGTCTGCGCAATTGCATCGCATTCTAATGGCAGCGACAATATCTGTTAAATGGATTATTAAGATAAGGGTTATCGGTTATATCGATATGCGATTTACTCTCCGTCAACTTCAAGTCTTCGTCGCCGTCGCCCAGCAGGAAAGCGTATCCCGTGCTGCGGGCCTGCTCAACCTGTCGCAATCGGCGGCAAGCACCTCGATCACCGAACTGGAGCGCCAGTCCAGCTGCCAGCTGTTCGACCGCGCCGGTAAACGGCTGAGCCTCAACGCCCTCGGCAAGCAATTGTTGCCGCAAGCGGTGGCGTTGCTCGACCAGGCCAAGGAAATCGAAGACCTGCTCAACGGCAAATCCGGTTTCGGCTCGCTGGCGGTCGGCGCGACCCTCACGATCGGCAACTACCTGGCTACGCTGCTGATCGGCAGCTTCATGCAGCGCCACCCGGAAAGCCAGGTGAAGCTGCACGTGCAAAACACTGCCAACATCGTGCAACAAGTTGCGCATTATGAAATTGATCTGGGTCTAATCGAAGGCGACTGCAGCCATCCGGACATCGAAGTGCAGAGTTGGGTCGAGGATGAGCTGGTGGTGTTCTGCGCGCCGCAGCATCCGCTGGCCCTGCGCGGCACGGCGACCATGGAAGAACTGAGCCACGAGGCGTGGATTCTGCGTGAGCAAGGCTCGGGCACGCGCCTGACCTTTGACCAGGCCATGCGTCATCATCGCAGCGCGTTGAATATCCGCCTGGAGCTGGAACACACCGAAGCGATCAAGCGCGCGGTGGAATCAGGATTGGGGATTGGCTGCATTTCACGGCTGGCACTGCGCGACGCGTTTCGCCGCGGCAGCCTGGTGCCGGTGGAGACGCCGGATCTCGATCTGGCGCGGCAGTTCTATTTCATCTGGCACAAACAGAAATTTCAGACACCGGCGATGCGCGAATTCCTCGACCTGTGCCGCGCTTTCACCGCCGGGGTTCAGCGCAGCGACGAGATCGTGCTGCCCACCATCGCTTAAAGCAGGATCACCGCCCACACCAGCGCGATCATGGTCAACGCCACCAGCTGCGCGGCGCTGCCCATGTCCTTGGCGTTCTTGGACAGTGGGTGCAGTTCCAGGGAAATGCGGTCGATGGCCGCTTCCACCGCTGAATTGAGCAACTCGACGATCAACGCCAACAAGCAGACGGCTATCAACAGCGCCTGCTCGACGCGGCTGACGTTCAAAAAGAACGAAATCGGAATCAGGATGACATTGAGCAACACCAGTTGCCGAAAAGCCGCTTCGCCGGTGAAGGCTGCGCGCAGGCCGTCCAGCGAGTAACCGGAGGCGTTAAGGATGCGTTTCAGGCCGGTCTGGCCTTTGAAAGGGGACATAAAAGTGGCAACTGACCAAAAAGGAGTGGGAAAGCTAGATCAACCAAAGTCAAAAAAGCGTGAAGACGCCAACCTTCAGTGGCTTGAAATTGACTCAAGTTGTTGCAGGAGCAACGCCGCCTGGGTTCGGGTCCGTACATTCAGCTTACGGAAAATCGCCGTGACGTGGGCTTTGATCGTCGCTTCGGACACGCTCAGTTCGTAGGCAATCTGTTTGTTCAGCAGGCCTTCGCAGACCATGGTCAGCACCCGGAACTGCTGCGGTGTCAGGCTGGCGAGGCCTTCACTGGCGGCCTTGGCTTCATCGGAAACGCTGACTGCTTCGAACGCCTGAGGCGGCCAGAACACATCGCCATCCAGTACCGAACGTACGGCTTTCTGGATCACGCTCAGGTCACTCGATTTAGGAATGAAACCGCTGGCACCGAACTCACGGGACTTGACCATGATCGAGGCTTCTTCCTGGGCCGACACCATCACCACCGGAATTTGCGGGTACTGACCACGCAGCAGCACCAGCCCGGAAAAACCGTAGGCGCCCGGCATGTTCAGGTCCAGCAACACCAGGTCCCAGTCGGATTTTTCGTCGAGGCGGGTTTCCAGCTCGGCGATGCTCGCCACTTCCACCAGACGGACTTCCGGGCCAAGGCCCAGGGTCAACGCTTGATGCAAGGCGCTACGAAAAAGAGGGTGGTCATCGGCAATCAGGATTTCGTATGTGGCCATTTTTCAAATGATCCTGTTCTTCTAACAGCTCAAGGCGCAGCCACGGAGCTGCACCAACAGGGCACGTTCAACGCCAATGACGTGGCAATCACGTAAACAATACGGCGTATGAAACTACAGCCGCGCCCCAATCGGCGCCAAGCATGCCCAGCGAAACCGGGGTGGTCAAGGTGCCTGGCCGCTACAGTTCTTTGCAGTATGGGCGACAATCAGGCCGTGACGACGGCCGCTTTCGGTACGAAAGGCATCAGCTCGGCATGTGCCGGTGTTGCAACGTTCATTTCCAGCTGATGCTTGGCATCGAGGTAATGTTGGCTGAACACGTCGAAATAAGCGTCCAGTGCCGACGCGGCGTCGACATCGCCCGCCAGATCGAGGCACAACGCCGCTACTTCCGCCGTGCACAAATGCTCGCTGCGAGTCGACCGGCGCAGACGATAGCGCGACAGCTTCTCGGGCAGCAGGCTCAGGATCGGCAATGATTCAAAGTACGGGCTTTTGCGAAAAATCTTCCGGGCTTCGGTCCAGGTCGCGTCCAGCAGAATGAACAGCGGTCGCTTGCTGCTATCCACCTCGACGGTGTTGGTCACGCGCTCAGGTTCGACGTACTCGCCCGGAAACACCAGATACGGCTGCCATTGCGGGTCGGCGAGCAACGCCAGCAGCTGCGGGTCGGTTTCCGTGCGCGACCAGATGAACGCATGGTTGTCGCGCACCACATCGGCGATCAGCCACCCCGTGTTACTCGGCTTGAACACTTCCTTGTTGGTCATGATCAGGCACACGCCCGAGCGGGTCTCGACCTGCGGACGCCAGGCACACAGGCAATGGCTCTCGATCACGCGGCAGGCACGGCAACGCGTCGCCCTCCAGCCTCGGGCCTGAATCGGCTTGATGCCCTCCTCTTCGCGCTGGTCGCGCAAGCGGGCTACGGCGTTGGGGGCGTGGTTCATCGTGGGCAACACCGGCAGACAGGAAAACTCGACACGAACGGCACTCAGGGCGATAAAGGCCGGCAGTTTACCAGAGCGGCCGGCACAAGCCTGTACCGTCCAGACGGGCTCCCCTATAATTCGCCGCCAATGAACGCACAGCCCTGTGGCTGGTCGAACCACCAGTCACCGAACCAGGAGAGTTTCATGCTGCGCCTTATCGTTCCCACCGCTGCCATCCTGCTGGCGTCGTCCTTCAGCGCTCAGGCTGCGTCCTTGAGTGAGCAGAATCTCAACAGAGAGCTGCGAAACGTCGCCGCACAAAGCAGCGTCGGCACGCCACGGGCGATCAACGAAGACATTCTCGACCAGGGCTACACCGCCGAAGGCAATGTTCTGATCAACCACTTGAGCGTGCAAAGCAGCCACGCCAACAAGATGCGGGCTGATCCGAAAGCGGTGTACTTCCAGCTTGGCGCTTCCGTCTGCAGAAACGAGGGGTTCCGCAAGCTGATGAAGAAGGGCGCGATCATGCGTTACGACTTTACCGAGGTGAAAACCAATCGCGCGGTCGGCTCCGCCAGCTTCGAGGAATCGGATTGCCCGAAAGCCACGCCGCCGGCAAAGAAAAAGTAATCAATGGGAATTGGCGCGCCGCTGTTCATCCTCGGCGCGCAGTTCGGCCAACAACGCCTGTAAATAGCGCGAACGCCGCTCGGCTCCCTCCAGACGCCGGCAACACTCCTCTTCGAGACTCAAATGATTGGTCTCGGCCGATGACTTCAATAATCGATACAGTTGCGTATCGATCTCCAGAATGACTCTGGCCATAGCATCCCGCCTCCTTGCACTTCGCCCTTGCTTGAGCGACAAAATCCTTGAACCGCTTGTACCGTGCGCCCTGCCTTTGACGCAAAGCTGTCGTGTCACGTCTGTAATTTAGTAAATCAGAGTGCCGGACACTTGGCGCAGGTTCAGACGAGCGGTGAAATCACCTTGCAAATCGTCAATAAGCGGTTGCCAGGAAAGACTTTGCAGCGCAATGATCAAGTCAGCGAAAACCATCTAGAGGGTCTAGATTCATAGTGTTCCCGTTCACTTTTCAGGGCAGAAAAGGGGCTGCCTGGTTTGCGTTTTCCGATGCGAATGTTTCTTTCATCCAAAGGAACAACAGAGCCTGTACGGAAGGAGAAGTTGATGCCTTACCAACCGAATGACCTCCTCAGCCGTCATTTCGAAGAAAGCGGCCACGACCTCATCAGCAAGGTCGAAGAGCAACTCAACCTGGTTTCACCCAACAGCCCGAACATCCCGATCTACCGCGACATGATCCTGACCGTGCTGCGCATGGCCCAGGACGATCACAACCGCTGGAATGCCAAGATCACCCTGCAAGCCCTGCGCGAACTCGAACACGCCTTCCGTGTGCTCGAACAATTCCGGGGCCGGCGCAAAGTCACGGTATTCGGCTCGGCCCGCACACCGATAGAACACCCGTTGTATGGCCTGGCCAGAGAACTCGGCGCCGCACTGGCACGCTCCGACCTGATGGTGATCACCGGCGCAGGCGGAGGCATCATGGCGGCCGCCCACGAAGGTGCCGGCCTTGAACACAGCCTGGGATTCAACATCACCCTGCCCTTCGAGCAGCATGCGAATCCCACCGTGAACGGCACCACCAACTTGCTGCCGTTCCACTTTTTCTTTACCCGCAAGCTGTTCTTCGTCAAGGAAGCCGATGCGCTGGTTTTGTGCCCTGGCGGTTTCGGCACCCTTGATGAAGCGCTGGAAGTGCTGACACTCATTCAAACCGGTAAAAGCCCGCTGGTACCAGTGGTGCTGCTGGACGCTCCAGGTGGCACGTTCTGGCAAGGCGCACTGGATTTCATCCGCAATCAACTGGAGGAGAACCGCTACATCCTGCCGACCGACATGAAGCTGGTGAGCCTGGTCTACAGCGCCGAGGAGGCGGTGGAGCAGATCAATCAGTTCTACAGCAACTTCCACTCCAGCCGCTGGCTCAAGCATCAATTCGTGATCCGCATGAACCACAAACTCAGTGATGCTGCGCTCGAGCACATGCAACAAGCGTTCGCCGACCTGTGCCTGAGCGATCACTTCCATCAGCATGCCTACAGCGGCGAGGAGCACGACGAACCGCAGTTCAGCCACCTCGCTCGCCTGGCCTTCACCTTTAACGCCCGTGATCATGGACGACTGCGCGAACTGGTGGACTACATCAACCTGCCGGAAAACTGGGCGCAGTCCAAACCCCAGGCGCAACAACGCACGCGGGAACCGTCAAAGGTTACGTGAGGCAAAAAAAAACGGCCCGCTATCGAAATAGCGGGCCGTTTTTGTTTAATCATCCATTCCTCGACCGCTGAACAAGCGGCTGATCATTTCCATGGAGTAGCCCCGATAACTCAGGAACCGCCCTTGCTTGGCGCGTTCCCGTGCGTCTATCGGTAAATGCCCGGCAAACTTGCGCCGCCAGGTATCTTCCAGTTGTTCCTGCCAGTTGATACCGCTCTCACGCAGTGCGAGTTCGATGTCATTGCGTTGCAGGCCACGCTGGCTCAACTCTTCGCGAATACGCAAAGGGCCATAGCCGGAACGGGAACGGTAGGAAACGAAGCTTTCGAGGTAACGGGATTCGGACAACAGGCCCTCTTCCGTCAAGCGGTCGAGTGCTGTGTCGATCATTTCAGGGAGAGCGCCGCGCTGACGCAGTTTACGCGTCAGCTCGACCCGACCGTGCTCGCGTCGCGCGAGCAGGTCCATTGCGGTTCGCCGCACCGCGACGAGTGTATCGAGTACGGCGGTCATCGGATCAATCAGATATCAGCGTCAGCCAGGTCATCTTCAGTCTCTTTGACCGCAGAAGCTTTGGATTCCGCTACCGATGACGGAGACAGCAACTTGTCACGCAATTGCTTCTCAAGTTTCGCCGCGATTTCCGGGTTGTCCGCCAGGAACTTGGCCGAGTTGGCCTTGCCCTGACCGATCTTGGTGCCTTCGTAGGCATACCAGGCACCGGACTTCTCGACGAAACCGTGCAGAACACCCAGGTCGATCATCTCACCGTTCAGGTAGATGCCCTTGCCGTAAAGAATCTGGAACTCGGCCTGACGGAACGGCGAAGCGACCTTGTTCTTCACAACCTTGACGCGGGTTTCGCTACCGACGACTTCATCACCTTCTTTCACCGCGCCAGTACGACGGATGTCCAGACGAACCGAAGCGTAGAACTTCAGCGCGTTACCACCGGTGGTGGTTTCCGGGCTGCCGAACATCACGCCGATTTTCATACGGATCTGGTTGATGAAGATCACCAGGCAGTTGGCGTTCTTGATGTTACCGGTGATTTTACGCAGCGCCTGGGACATCAGACGGGCTTGCAGGCCCACGTGCATGTCACCCATTTCGCCTTCGATTTCAGCCTTTGGAACCAGGGCGGCTACGGAGTCGACGATGATCACGTCAACCGCGTTGGAACGCACCAGCATGTCGGTGATTTCCAGGGCCTGCTCACCGGTGTCCGGCTGGGAAACCAGCAGGTCGTCGACGTTGACGCCGAGCTTGCCGGCGTATTCAGGATCGAGGGCGTGTTCGGCGTCGACGAATGCGCAGGTCGCGCCGGCTTTTTGAGCCTGGGCGATTACCGACAGTGTCAGCGTGGTTTTACCGGAGGATTCAGGACCGTAGATTTCAACGATACGGCCTTTTGGCAGACCGCCAATGCCGAGCGCGATGTCCAGACCCAGAGAGCCAGTGGAAATAGCCGGGATCGCCTGACGGTCCTGATCGCCCATACGCATTACGGCACCCTTGCCGAATTGACGTTCGATCTGACCCAGGGCCGCAGCCAAGGCTTTCTTCTTGTTGTCGTCCATTAAAGTCCTCACGTAATCAATAAGGCCTGACGGCCAACACCTGTATAAGTAGCCAGTATTATTCCACAGCGATTCAGGATCGCCTACCCCTGATTTGAGATTTCTCCCGAGGCATGGCGCAGCAGCCCCTCTAGCGCGGCCTTCACCGTTTGTCGGCGGACCTCATCGCGGTTGCCGGGGAAGTGCTGCACCTCGCTGAACACCCGCTCCCCCACCCCCCAGGCCAGCCAGACCGTGCCGACCGGCTTGTTCGGCGAACCGCCATCCGGCCCCGCCACACCGCTGACCGCCACGGCAAAATACGCCCGGCTTTTTTCCTGGGCGCCACGGACCATGGCCTCGACCACTTCGCGACTGACCGCCCCCACCGTCGCAAACAACCCGACCGGGACATTCAGTTGCTCGGTCTTCTGCCGGTTGGAGTACGTCACATAACCGGCCTCGAACCACGCCGAACTCCCCGGAATCCGGGTGATCGCCTCGCAAATGCCGCCGCCGGTACAGGATTCGGCTGCGGTGACGTGAGCATTGAGAAGCTGCAGGCGTCTGCCCAGTTCAGCGGCCAGTTGGGTGATTTCTTTCACGGTCATCTCCTGAGCGGGCGGAATGGGACTACCGTACACGAGCGGATCACGCTTGCAAGTTACAGGATCGATCAAAATGTTAGCGACCGAGCGCCCTGATATAGGCCTGACAGGCCTGCAACGCAATCAGTGCACGGTCGCCGGCGTCGGTGATGGCGATAATTCGTTGAGCATGCGCCGGGTCAAGTCGGGCTCGAACGGCACCATGATCCACGTTGCCGGTGCTGGCGGCGGTTGGCACTGCACAGGCTGAGGCAGCGTCATGGGCATCGAGGAGGACTGACAGCCGCACATCAGCAGTGGCAAGACGATCGCGCAAGCGACCTTGATCACGTTGGGCATCGCTAAGCGCTCGATAATGGGTTTGTTCGCTGGCCGATAGCCGCTGTTCCAGCGCCAGCCGTTTATCCTGCTCGGTCTGTTGTCGAGTGGCGGCCGCCAGGGTCAGTTGGTTGAGCATCTCGGCGTGCGCCCTGGCCTGTTCCGCCAGTTGCCGCCCATAACGCCCATCCTGAAATCGCCAGGCCAGCGTTGCCGAGCCACCAGCCAACACAGCCAGCAACACAACAACGCCAACAACCCGCCACGACCCCGGGATCAAACCGAAGGCTGGCATAACACCGCCCTCGCCCGCGCCCAGAGTTGCAAACGATCCTGCAACCCGTTCAACCCCCCGTTGATCCGGCGGGTGATGCTGTTGAACTGGTCACGATCAGCCAGCTCGTTGAGGCCGTTTTGCCCCCAGAACCAGGCGGCGGATTCGGCGGCCCATTGCGGTTGCTCCAACAGTTCCGGCAACTGCAACAGACGCTCGTCGCCGAACAATCCGAGGCTGCACTGCTGGTAGTTATGCTGGCCGGTAATCTGGATCAGGCCACGGCCTCGGTACCTTTGGCCATCACCGTCGGGCATGGGTGTATTGCCCAAACGAGCGGCCAGGGTGCCGGTGTCGTACTTGCTCAAATACTGATCACCGCCGAGTTCGCGCACGTAGTGCAGCTGCCCGGATTCGTGACCGACTTGCGCCAGAAAAGCCGCAATGCGTTTGGGAGTATTGATGTTGGAGCGAGCCATGGCGGTGTTGAGAGCAGAAATGAAAACGCCCGCTTGGTTGCGGGCGTTGGGCATGATCTTTTGCAGTTGTGATTGTGTAATCGTCATAGCATCCCTTGAACGGGGCCCCCGCCGGGGTCCCGGGGTTTCAGAGTGAATTCGCCCGCAGGCTATGACCGTGCGTCCAGACAGGTCGCCTCGATCGAGCAACGATAGCTGTTCTGGCGACTGCCGCTGGCCGTGACCTTGTCGATCGACCAACGACCGCGCATGAAATCGGGCCAGGTGGTATCCAGCAATATCAGGCCTTCGGCAGACAACCCCGGATGACCGGGGCAGTCGATTTTTACCTTCAGCGCTTCACGCATCATCCGGCGCACCTCGCCCTCACCGGCAGCCCGCGCTTCGTCTGCGCTGTGATAGCGCTGGCGGACTGTCTTGAACGGGGCAATGCCGCTTTCCTCGATACGCACTTTACCGGCCGCTGCATCCCACCAACTGGTCTTGCACCCCTGATATTTGGCTCGGCTGGTCTCATCCAGCGTGGCGGAAATGAAGGCGTGATCGCCTGGTCGATTGTTGGTAGTCACCGACAGTTTTATGTCCGGCAGCACTTTGCCCGACAACGATTTCGCCTGACCGCGCCGCGCCAGCACATACAGTTCGTTGATCGGTTTGGCGACGGCGTCATGAAGGTAGGCAAGTCGTGTCAGAAAGCCGACGGACACCGACAGAACGTCGCGTTCGCTTTTGGCGTCCGCCAGACGCCGGTCGAGACGAGCGTCGATTTCTTCGCTGTAGGGTTGCTCGGTAAATGCCCTGACGGAAAAGCTGTAAGGCGCGCCCGGCGGTGTCTGCTCGTACCAGGCACGCACCTCGGGCATTAGCCGCAATCCTTTGGCGGCGTTTTCCAGGGCCTGACGTGTCCCGGCCTGCCGTGCGGTGGGCCAGGCCAGTTCAACGGTCAAACGCTTTTCCGCCTCGGCGGCCTCGGTGCTCCATTCGCTGACACCACGATCCGCTGCGAGATAAGGCAGAAATGCCTGAGGGGTCGAGGTCGGGTTCATCAGCTCGGGGAACGGCGGCGCGATGCGGTCAAGCAATGCACCGAAGCCGATATCGAGGGCTTTTTCCAACGGTGAGCTGTTGGCTGGCAACAGGCTCGGGCGCGGCGTCTGGTCACTCATAGCGTGAGCACCTCGACCTCGACCCCGGTGCAGTAAGGCGCTTCAAACGCCGTCGTCACAATCGGCTCGACCGGTTCGAGAATGTCCAGTTGAACCGCGCCGGCACTATGCAGCGTGTAGTCGATCCAGCTCGGATCGATCCGCCCTTCCAGTCGATGACAGCTCTGGGCATACGCTTGCAGTTGCTGTTGCGCGGCAACCTTGGTCAACCCCGAATCAGGGCCGGCGTTGATTCGGGCGACGACGCGGATTTTGTAGTTTTTGATATGGGCGCTTTGCACCGTGACCCGATCCGTTTCCGGTCGGACGTCAGGCCGGGCGAAGTGCCGGCGCACGCCGTCGAGCAGGTCATCGGACGCAGTGCCATCGCCCTCCCGAGCCAGCACCGTGACCATCACCTCACCGGGCGCGGTGCGGCGTCCATTGCCGTCCTTGACCTGCGCCGCGTAGCCGTCCGGGTCGAAGGTGTACGTGACCGTCACCTCACCCGGTGCATGAGTGTCCACCTTCACCACAGGACGCTCGCCGAGGGTGAAGACCTCGCGGCGATATTGCATGCGTGAACCGGCGGCCGGTGCGTGCGGCGCCAGGTAATAACGCAACCGGGCGTCGTCGTCGCTTTCGTACACGGGCGCAATCGGCGGGAATGCCGCCGGGTCGCCAGGGTCCAGCAACTGACGCTCAAGCCCCATGTCCGCAAGGCGGGCATCGAGGTTGCTGCCAGTCGCCCACCAGGCCAGCATCTGCTTGATACGGGCGTTGTATTTGCGTTCGTGGATTTGCAGGCGCACACAAAAGGCCTCAAGGGCCAGGGTCAGCAACTCGCTTTCGTTTTCGAGGCTGACCTTGATCTTTGCCGCCGACTCGGGAGCGCGGGCGCCGACGTACTCGACGACAAACGTCTTGAACTCGGCGAGCAAATCCTCGAACGCTTCGACGGTGACGATCGATGGTTCGGCCAACTGGTTCTGGCCGGGTATCAACATACTCATGTCACCACCTCGAAAGTCTGTTTGCGGTTTTGCCAGGTGCCGGCGAATCGCAGGACCAGCCCGGCGCCTTGCCGGCTGGCCACAATGACCTGCGGCTGGAAATCATCGATGCCGTTCTGCGGGTTGTAGAACGCTTGTGCCGCGTGGCTCTGGGCAAGCATCAGCAAGTCGTCGCCGAGGTTGCGGCCCAGCAGTTCCGGGATCAGCGAGCCATACAAAGGACGCTTCTGCCGGGTACCCAACGGCGTGGTCAGCGCTCGGGTTGCGCGCTGTACAAACTGCGGCCAGTCATCGACCACCGCCCCGGTGTTTCTTTCGATTCCGATCATGGGAAACTCTTTATGCGGTACTGATGACGCGTCCCTGGTGATCCACCACCGGGCCGCTCAGGTGCACACCGGAAGCGTCGAGTCGCAAGCCGACCGCGCCCAGTTGCAGTTCGATGGCCTCAGGCGTGATCGCAAGTCTCGCCGGCCCGAGATTCAACTCGAGCGCTTCGCGTGAGCCATTGAACGCCGCCGGGCCGTTCTTCCAGTGCAAGGCATGAAGGGCGTCGTCGTAACCGCTTTCCGTACCGTCCAGATAGAGGCGACGCGTCAGCGAAGCCTGGGTCGAGGCAGGTGGAAACCGATTACCGTTAAGCCCGAACAACGCCACGGATTGAGCGCCGCCCTCGCCGCCGCCATGGTTCAGCAACAGGCATTGCTCGCCGACCGAGGGGATCCGCGACTCGCTTTGCGCCCCGGCGCTGGGGTTGAAAAAACGGATGGCGGGCGTCAGCAATCCTGAGTGGCTGACCCGGCAGGTATTGCTGGCCGCATCGACTTCCTGGCACACGCCGATACGACACAGGCTGTCTGTGCGCCGGTGCACGTCTTCAAGTTCGGCCTCCATCTCGGCCAGACGCTCAATGATCGGGCCGAGCTGCTGACGTAAAAGCGCATCGAACATGGCTCAGTCCTCAAGTGCGGTGTATTGGTCCGGGTCGTCGATGTTCGAGACTTCCCAGGTTTTGGCGAATTTCGGGATGCCCAACGGGTCCTCCAGCAGCAATGCGCCGAGGTAAATCGTCTGGGTAAAGGAAAGGGTCCAGGCGAGGTACTCCTGCGAACCGCTGATGAGCGTCGACGGCAAGGCATCGATGTTCATGGGCAGGTCGCATTGACTACCCGGCAGGCCCCAGCGGTTATCCGTGACCAATCCCTTGAGTACGCTCGCCAGATCGCCAGCGGCCAACCCCGGATTACTCAGGGTCGGCGGCACAATGATTTGCAGCGAGATCGACAAAACATGGGCGATGCGCCCGTCATGGGCGCGGTCGCCGGCTGCATTGCGTTCGATGGCGATCAGGACCCACGCCTGATCGAACGTGCCGTCGAAGTCCTGACGGCCTCCGACCTTCAAACCCGGGCCAACCGCACGCAGCGCGTCGGCAATGGCAAAAAACAGACGCGACGGTTTATCGATGTCGGGGGACATAAGAGGCTTCCATTCAAATTTCGAGGCGTCCGGCTGCGTGGGTTCATGCAGCGGACCGGGGATGCCAGAACGGCAAAGGGACCTGGCTTTATTGATCCGGGCGGGAATCATGCGGCGGCACTTCACACACGCCGATCCGCTTGGCCGCCCAGCGCTCATAAAGGCCAATGGCGACATCGGCGCCGGCCATCGCCGTAAGGCAGCCGAACGCGCCGGCCGCCCAGATAGACAGGCCGGCGGCGTACAGCAGCATGATGGCCGAGACCCCACAAATCATGCAGGCCCCGGAACGCAGGGCCAGACGCCGCAGCAATGACCAGCCGCGAGCGCCCTCCTTGTCGGCACGCCACATTTCGCCGGTTACCCCGCCCACCAGGGCGAGCACGATGACCAGCCAGATCGGCATGTCCAGCAACGCTTGTTGCTCGTTTGTCATGTCTCGCCTCCTGGGGTGAATTGCGTAACGAAAAGGTCCCGCGAATACGAGACCATAAATAGGGGGCGCGTGTCTTTCCACGCTACCTGTCGAAGACCATCGTCCTGATTTTGCTTCGGATAGCAGGCCTGCCCATCGACAAGCCTGCCCTTCAACCACGTTACCGGGCGCAGAACTCAGGCAATGCCGGTGAGTTGCCCCCATCGCATACCCGCTATCAAACGTTTTCGTTACGGCGCATAGCCTGCAGCAACGCATAACCCTTCCACGTCAGTTGATAAAGTGGCGTGCCCTTCGGGCCAACGCCTTCGTTGGAGAAATAACCCCCGTCCATCAGCAATTTGAATTGGAACATCTCCTCTGCCTGCGCTGGACGATTGAAGGTTTTCTTGACTAGATCCTCCATCTCCACACCCGCAACGGGTGCGATCGCTTCGCACGCATTCATGAACGATTGGGCTACACCTGTAAAACGTTGCATATGTTTCTCCTGAACGATTAACCCAACAGCTCTATGCCAATTGGGAAGTTGCGGCATGTGCCGCTTCTTTGTCGCTCAACGGCGATCGCTCAAGGCTCGCGGCCTTCACGTGATTCAATGTTCCGCATCGGGAGCATTTGATCTGGAGCTCGGTGTACTCACCCACCCGGGCGAGCAGTCTTTTGCACTGCCCACATCTGCAATCTTTCAACATCACGACGCCTCCTGGCTTGTGTCGAATCCTTTCTGTGGATGAGGTTGATCGACCTCGTACGAGGTAGGCATTCCAAAAAGCCCGGCGCTTGCCGGGCTTTTCAGTAATGCGATCCTTCGCGTTGACCTTTCGGCGCTACTGGCGCGGTACGGGTCCATTCAGATTGTTTTTCCGACCGCGGTCCCTGCCCGCCGGATAACTGCTTTCGGTGCTTTACGCTGCACACCCGGGTCAGTTGCCAACCCTCTGAACCGTTGAGGCCGGTTCATCGCTGCCTTTGTCGTGGAACTAAAGAACTTCGTTTCGAGCTGCTTTGTTGAGCGGCTTGAGACAAAGAATATGCATGGATGCATATACAGTCAATGCACAAATGCATTTATTTATGCATTTAAAATGCACTAACGCATTAAGGCCCCGCAGACAAAGGCGTTGGTGGGTTTTCAGCAGGCGAAAAAAAACCCGCACGATGGCGGGTTTTATCTGACAGCAATGAGGTTAGCGGGCGTACATGCCCCACCAGAAGACGTGGCCGAGGATGACAATCTGCTCTTCCTGGATCTCCTGGAAGGTGTAGTCCTCGTCCGGATGTTCATCGCGATTGAAGCTGCGCAGGCGAATCCCCGTGGGCAAGCGATAAAGCTGTTTAACCCGCAGTTGGCCGTTGTGGTTGATCGCATAAAGGTCGCCATCGACGATATCGCCGATCCCGCACTTGCCGGCATTGACCCCTACGGTGGCGCCGTCACGCAGTACCGGCAGCATGCTGTTACCACGCACCGTCACGCATTTGGCCTGGTCGAACTGCACACCGTTATGGCGCAAGCTGCGCTTGCCGAAGCGCAGGCTAGAGCGCTCGCTTTCTTCGATGACGAATCTTCCTGATCCAGCAGCCAATTCAACCTCGCGAAGAAAGGGGACCGACACCTCGTCGTCATCGACAGGCGTATCGTCGTCCCACAGGCTTATGTCCTTGAGTTCGGAATGCAATTCATCGCGACCGGAATGGGCGGCAGGCGCGACATCCGCGCGGCCACGCAACTGATCGGTGCTCACGGCGAAGTACTCGGCGATCTTCGAAATGTGCTTATCCGAAGGATCGACAATCTTCCCGCCGAGGATCCGCGAGAGAGTGGATTGAGGCACGCCGGTGCGACGGTGAAGCTCCGTGGGGGAGATCCCGTGCTGATCGAGCAGCGCTCTTAAGACGGAAGAAACATTGCGTTTTTGCATAACGCGCATAGTGCTTGATCTTTTTTACCGAGGCAAATGCAGAATTGCATAATTCGTGCATAGACAGCAGAAATGTATCGCACAGCTTTAGTTGCCTGCGTCGGGCAGACCGCCCATGGTAACCTTGCGCCCATCGCGGAAAAGCCGGGCCGATGTCCCTCCTTTGCCCTACACCTTTCAACGAATTTGCCTGATTATCCGATGAATAAAGCACTCTCCGATCTGTCCTCTCACACGCCAATGATGCAGCAGTACTGGCGCCTGAAGAACCAGCACCCCGACCAGTTGATGTTCTATCGCATGGGTGACTTCTACGAGATCTTCTATGAAGACGCGAAGAAGGCCGCCAAGTTGCTGGACATCACCCTGACCGCCCGTGGGCAGTCGGCTGGCCAGGCGATTCCGATGTGTGGGATTCCTTACCACGCAGCGGAAGGTTACCTGGCGAAACTGGTGAAGCTCGGCGAATCGGTGGTGATCTGTGAACAGGTCGGCGACCCGGCGACCAGCAAAGGCCCGGTGGATCGGCAGGTAGTACGGATCATCACGCCGGGCACGGTCAGTGATGAAGCGCTGCTGGATGAGCGTCGGGACAACCTGATCGCGGCGGTGCTGGGTGACGAGCGTCTGTTCGGTCTGGCGGTGCTGGATATCACCAGCGGCAACTTCTCCGTGCTGGAGATCAAGGGCTGGGAAAACCTGCTGGCGGAACTGGAGCGGGTCAATCCGGTGGAGTTGATGATCCCGGATGACTGGCCGAAGGATTTGCCGGCGGAGAAACGCCGTGGGGTTCGTCGTCGTGCACCGTGGGATTTCGAGCGCGACTCGGCGCTGAAAAGTCTCTGCCAGCAGTTTTCGACCCAGGACCTGAAGGGTTTTGGCTGCGAGAACCTGACCCTGGCCATCGGCGCTGCGGGCTGCCTGCTCAGCTACGCCAAGGAAACCCAGCGCACCGCCCTGCCCCATTTGCGCAGCCTGCGCCATGAGCGCCTGGACGACACCGTGGTGCTGGATGGCGCAAGCCGTCGCAACCTGGAACTGGACACCAACCTGGCCGGTGGCCGCGACAACACGCTGCAATCGGTGGTCGATCGCTGCCAGACCGCCATGGGCAGCCGCTTGCTGACCCGCTGGTTGAATCGTCCGCTGCGGGACCTGAACGTTTTGCTCGCGCGCCAGACCTCGATCACCTGCCTGCTCGACGGTTACCGTTTCGAAAAGCTGCAACCGCAGCTCAAGGAAATCGGTGACATCGAGCGGATTCTCGCGCGCATCGGTTTGCGTAATGCGCGTCCTCGCGACCTGGCGCGTCTGCGCGATGCCCTCGGCGCATTGCCCGAGCTGCAAGTGGCGATGGCCGAGCTGGAAGCGCCGCACATTATTCAACTGGCGAAAACCACCAGCACCTACCCTGAACTGGCGGCCCTGCTGGAAAAAGCCATCATCGACAACCCGCCTGCGGTGATCCGTGACGGCGGCGTGTTGAAAACCGGTTACGACAGCGAACTCGATGACCTGCAATCGCTCAGCGAAAACGCCGGGCAGTTCCTGATTGATCTGGAAGCACGCGAGAAGGCCCGTACCGGTCTGTCGCACCTGAAAGTCGGGTACAACCGCATTCACGGCTACTTTATCGAGCTGCCGAGCAAGCAGGCTGAATCGGCGCCGGCCGACTATATCCGTCGCCAGACGCTCAAAGGCGCCGAGCGCTTTATCACGCCGGAACTGAAGGCGTTCGAGGACAAGGCGCTGTCAGCCAAGAGCCGCGCCCTCGCCCGCGAGAAGATGCTCTACGAAGCGCTGCTCGAAGACTTGATCAGCCAATTGCCGCCGCTGCAAGACACCGCTGCAGCCCTGGCCGAGCTGGACGTGCTGAGCAACCTCGCCGAACGCGCGCTGAACCTCGACCTGAACTGCCCGCGCTTCGTCGACGAGCCGTGCATGCGCATCAGCCAGGGTCGTCACCCGGTGGTCGAGCAAGTACTGACCACGCCGTTCGTGGCCAACGACCTGAGCCTCGACGACAACACGCGCATGCTGGTGATCACCGGTCCGAACATGGGCGGTAAATCCACCTACATGCGCCAGACCGCGTTGATCGTACTGCTGGCGCACATCGGCAGCTTCGTGCCGGCGGCCAGTTGCGAATTGTCGCTGGTGGACCGGATTTTTACCCGGATCGGTTCCAGCGATGATCTGGCCGGTGGGCGTTCGACCTTCATGGTCGAAATGAGCGAAACCGCCAACATTTTGCACAACGCCACCGAGCGCAGCCTGGTGCTGATGGACGAAGTCGGTCGCGGCACCAGCACCTTCGACGGCCTGTCCCTGGCATGGGCGGCGGCTGAGCGCCTGGCACAGCTGCGGGCTTACACGCTGTTCGCCACGCACTATTTTGAACTGACGGTGCTACCGGAAGCGCAACCGCTGGTGGCCAACGTGCACCTCAATGCCACTGAGCACAACGAGCGCATCGTGTTCCTGCACCACGTGCTGCCCGGGCCTGCCAGCCAGAGTTATGGCCTGGCCGTTGCACAACTGGCCGGCGTGCCGAGCGAAGTGATCGTGCGCGCTCGCGAGCACCTGGGTCGCCTGGAAGCCACCGCGCTGCCGCATGAAGTGCCCAAGGCTGCCAAAGGCAAATCGGCCGCGCCACAGCAAAGCGACATGTTCGCCAGCCTGCCGCATCCGGTACTCGAAGAACTGGCCAAACTGGATCTGGACGACCTGACACCGCGTCGTGCACTAGAAATGCTCTATACACTAAAGACACGGATCTAACGCACTTGCCTGCAAGCTGTTAGAATCTCGCGCGGTTTGGGATGCTGCAGGCTAATAGCCTGGCCTGCAGACTATCGCTCCCAAACCTGGCGACCCCAACGTGAAGGGGCTCCGCTGCCGCCGCCTGAGGAGAAAATTAGAAATGACCTTCGTCGTCACCGACAACTGCATCAAGTGCAAGTACACCGACTGCGTAGAAGTCTGTCCGGTGGACTGCTTTTACGAAGGCCCGAATTTCCTGGTGATTCACCCGGATGAGTGCATCGACTGCGCACTGTGCGAACCAGAATGCCCTGCCGTGGCCATCTTCTCCGAAGATGAAGTCCCGGAAGAGATGCAGGAATTCATTCAGCTGAACGTTGAGTTGGCCGAAATCTGGCCGAACATCACCGAGAAGAAAGAATCGCTGCCCGATGCCGAAGAGTGGGATGGCGTCAAAGGCAAGATCAAAGACCTCGAACGCTGATTGACCCTGCGTTCCCGAAAAGGCCCCTTGCGGGCCTTTTTGCTTTTTTGCAGGCAAAAAAGTTGATAACGCAAAAAACCTGTAGGAGCCGGCTTGCTGGCGATGGATTCAAGTGCGCCGCGTCTATCCAGACAGCACGCGTTACCGTTGACCACCATCGCTGGCAAGCCAGCTCCTACAGATTCTGTGTCGTGTGACAGAACCGGGATCACGCCACTCCTGTAGGAGCCAGCCTGCTGGCGATGGATTCAAGTACGCCGCGTCTATCCAGACAGCACGCGTTATCGTTGACCACCATCGCTGGTAAGCCAGCTCCTACAGATTCTGTGTCGTGAGACAGAACCGGGATCACGCCACTCCTGTAGGAGCGATGGATTCAAGTGCGCCGCGTCTACCCAGGCAGCATGCGTTGTCGTTGACCACCATCGCTGGCAAGCCAGCTCCTACAGAGGGGCACGTACGCTTTTGATTTTCACCACTCATCAGGCCGAGCGTTAGCTCGCCTTCAGCTTTTGATCTGAGCGCCCCCTCGAGAGGCCGAGTGGAGGTTCTGCGCAGTGGGCAACCCGGCATGGATGCCGGGTTAGCCGCCCCCGGCCATGGATGGCCGATGGCGGCGGGCCCACGGAGCAGGACCGGAGCGAGGGCATGCCGAGCCTAGGCGAGGCACCGAACGAAAGGGGCAAGAGCGCTTGGTTACTTGGGGCTTTTCCAAGTGACTCGCCGTAAGGGCGAAACCATTAGCCGCCGTCACCGCAGAAACGGATATGTACACCAGGAAGAAAATGGTCGGCTATCAAGCCGCCATCGCCAGCAAGCTGGCTCCTACAAAGAACAGTGCCCACGCGGAAAATAAAGTGGCACCCAAACCAAAAAAAAGACAAAAAAAAGGGGCGGTTTGACCCGCCCACATTTTTTCCCTATTCCCTGTGTTCCTTTTCATCGTCCTGATGAATCGCATCCTGCAATGTCCTTTCCCCTCATCCTTGAAGGGCGTGTCTGTCCGTCGACACAACCTGAATACTAGAGAATTCCCGAGCAAGAGCAATCGCTCTCCGCGGCAAAAATCCGCTGTCATTTGCTCCAAACTTTTACAAATATCCATAAAAATCAAAGCATTAAAACAATAATCGGCGAACAGTAGTCGTCTTCCAGGGTGTAAAAATAGCGAACACTTACGCAAGAGTAAGCCAAGACTTACACCGCAAGACTACAAACATATCGTCATTGCAGGAGCATCAGCCAGACAACAAAAAGCCCCGAACCAGTCGGGGCTTTTTGCATGCCGCTCAAGCGATTCGCTTATTGGAACAGCGACTCACTCGACAAGCCATTTTTCTCCAGAATCTCCCGAAGACGCTTCAGGCCTTCAACCTGAATCTGTCTGACGCGTTCCCGGGTCAGGCCAATTTCCAGGCCTACATCTTCCAGTGTGCTGCTCTCATGACCGCGCAGACCGAAGCGGCGTATCACCACCTCGCGCTGCTTGTCGGTCAGTTCCGAGAGCCATTGATCGATGCTCTGGGACAGGTCGTCATCCTGCAGCAGTTCGCATGGATCGGTCGGACGGTCGTCGGTAAGGGTGTCCAGCAGGGTTTTATCCGAATCCGGACCCAGTGAGACATCGACCGAAGAAACCCGCTCGTTCAGGCCCAGCATGCGCTTGACCTCGCCCACCGGTTTTTCCAGCAGGTTGGCGATTTCTTCGGGTGAGGGTTCATGATCGAGTTTTTGCGTCAGCTCCCGTGCGGCCCTCAGGTACACGTTAAGCTCTTTGACCACATGGATCGGCAACCGGATGGTCCGGGTCTGATTCATGATCGCGCGCTCGATGGTCTGACGAATCCACCAGGTTGCGTAGGTCGAAAAGCGGAAGCCTCGTTCGGGGTCGAACTTTTCTACCGCCCGAATCAGTCCGAGGTTGCCCTCTTCGATCAGGTCCAGCAGCGACAAGCCACGATTGACATAGCGTCGGGCGATTTTCACCACCAGCCGCAGGTTGCTTTCAATCATGCGTTTGCGCCCGGCCGGATCGCCACTTTGCGACAAGCGTGCAAAGTGAACTTCTTCTTCGGGGGACAGCAGAGGGGAAAAGCCGATTTCATTGAGGTACAGCTGCGTGGCATCGAGCGCACGCGTGTAATCGATGTACTTGTGTTGCTTTAACGAGGCGGAGTGTCTGGATTTGGCACGAACGGAAGGTGGAGCAGCCCCTTCATCATTCGACATCGAATCCGTACCGATGCCGGTCTCCATCAGGAGAACCTCATCGTCGATGTCAAACTCCGGCACTTCTTTACTGAGAGCCATTGTTATAGTCCTTTGGTGAGTTCGACCTCAGGCTCAAGCGGCGCCTTTATCCTTGGCAACGCTGGAGCCTGTTCCCTCTACGTGACGGAACAGGCTGGTAACAAATCAACGACGTGGCAGGAACTGCAGCGGATCTACAGGTTTACCTTGTCGGCGAATCTCAAAATGCAGTTTCACCCGGTCTGTACCCGTTGACCCCATTTCGGCAATTGTCTGTCCGACCTTGACCTGCTGCCCCTCCCGAACCAACAGCCTGCGGTTGTGACCGTAGGCACTGACGTAGGTGTCGCTGTGTTTGATGATGACCAATTCGCCGTAGCCCCTTAAGCCACTCCCGGCGTATACCACCGTCCCATCAGACGCAGCTAAAACAGGCTGTCCCAAATCCCCGGCGATATCAATTCCTTTATTCAAACTACCGTTTGAAGAGAATTTTCCAATGAGAATGCCATTAGAAGGCCACCCCCAGCCGGTCGGGGCCGGGCCTGCAGGAGGCATCGGAGCGGGTGCTGGCTTGTTGGCGACGGACGGTGCAACCACCGTTGTCGTCGTAGTTGCGCCATTTGGCTGGCGCCGGATTACTGTGGTTTTACTCGACGATGAAGGCGCCGAATCGGCCGGGCTGGCCACCGCCGTCGGCGTTGAACCGGTGCGACCGTCAAAGCGAATCGTCTGACCCGGATGTATCGTGTAAGGCGTAGGAATGTTGTTGCGTGCCGCGAGGGCTTTGTAGTCCCAGCCGTAGCGAAAGGCGATGGAAAACAAGGTGTCTTTAGGTCGAACCACATACTGGCCCGTGGTCACTGCCGGACGCTGGGCCACGGCATTGTTGCGATCGACGACGCGTACGTCGCTCGACTTGTTGCTGGAACAACCGACCAGCAAGGTACTCAAGACTAGGCCAGTCACCAGGCGCTGAAAGCTCGTTATACCCATTCGCTGCGCAATGACTGTGAGACTCACCCGCCGCTCCCTTTGTGGTGGCTGAAATATTGAATTGCCGCGCTCCCGGCATGAAGTGTCACCAGTATAACGGGCTGTGCAGGCTTTACCTTTAATGAAGCGAAGCACACGTTTGCTACCTGACGATGAAACCCGTTTAACCGATCGACGCCGCCGTAAGACAGAGGCAATCGAAGAGAATTCACAGCGCCCGGACAAATGCTCAGGCCAGGGGGCCGTTGAGCAATGGAACGAAACGCACCGCCCCCAGAACACGCCTGGAAAACCCGTGTTCTTCGCGGATGATCAGCATCAACTGTTGCACTTCACCCGAACCGACCGGTATGACCAGTCGCCCTCCAGGTGCCAACTGATCGAGCAAGGCTTGAGGTACGTCGGTCGCCACCGCCGTCACGATAATGCCGTTATACGGCGCCAGCGCAGGCCAGCCTTCCCAACCATCGCCCCAGCGGAAAACCACATTGCGCAAGTTCAGATCAACCAGGCGTTCCTTGGCCCGGTCCTGCAGAACCTTGATGCGTTCGACGGAAAAAACCCGCTCGACCAGTTGCGACAGGATTGCGGTCTGATAACCCGAGCCCGTGCCGATTTCCATTACCTTGTCCAGAGGCCCCGCTTCCAGCAGCAGCTCGCTCATGCGGGCCACCATGTAAGGCTGGGAGATCGTCTGGTTGTTACCGATCGGCAACGCCGTGTCTTCGTAGGCACGGTGCGCCAGCGCTTCGTCGACAAACAGGTGTCGTGGCGTAAGGCGGATCACTTCCAGCACCTTGGTGTTGGAAATGCCTTCCTCGTACAACCGCTGAATCAGGCGCTCGCGGGTACGTTGCGAGGTCATCCCGATACCGCGATGCATCGGGTCTTGTTCACGAGCCATCAGCGCAGTCCCTCCAGCCAGCCGTCGAGACTTGCGAAAGCATCATTGAAGGTGCGATCCAGTTGCAGCGGCGTGATGGATACATAGCCTTGCATCACCGCATGGAAGTCGGTGCCCGGGCCGCCGTCTTCGGCGTCCCCGGCGGCGGCGATCCAGTAACCGGACTTGCCGCGCGGGTCGACCACTTTCATCGGTGCCGCGGCGCGGGCGCGATGGCCGAGGCGAGTCAGCTGGATTCCGCGGATGTGGTCCAGCGGCAAATTGGGAATGTTCACGTTCAGCACCGTGCGCGGTGGCAGGTCAAGGTCAGCGTGGGCTTCCACCAGTTTGCGCGCAAAGTAAGCGGCTGTGGGAAGGTTCTCGACCTGCCGTGAGACCAACGAAAAGGCAAACGATGGCCGCTTCAGGAAACGCCCCTCGAGGGCCGCTGCCACGGTACCGGAATACAACACATCGTCCCCCAGGTTGGCGCCCAGGTTAATGCCGGAAACCACCATGTCCGCTTCGCGCTCCAGCAAGCCGTTGAGGCCCAGGTGCACGCAATCGGTCGGTGTGCCATTAAGGCTGATAAAGCCGTTGGCCAGGGTTTGCGGGTGCAACGGACGGTCGAGCGTCAGCGAACTGCTGGCGCCGCTTTTGTCCTGGTCCGGGGCGATAACCACGCATTCGGTGTAATCCGCCAGCGCAGCATAAAGCGCGGCGAGACCGGGTGCGGTTACCCCATCGTCGTTAGAAATCAGAATACGCATGGGCTGTCCGTCTGCCCCACCGGCACCAGATCAACAAGCTCGCGCACCAATACAGTGGCAAAGCATCCGGCCGGCAGGACGAATTCCAGTTGCAGAATGTCAGGCTCGGGATAATGCCACGTCAACCCACCAATGGGCAGCCGCAGGATGCGACGTTCGTGGCTCATTCCGGCGTTAATCAACCAATCGCGAAGGTCTGCTTCACGGGCGGCGATTGCCTGCTCCAGTTCATGGACAACGCCCGTCGCGGGCGAGTCACCTTCACCCCACTGCGGGCCGGTCGGGTGCAGGTCGAGAATCGCCAGTCGCGGGTCGCTGCACTCGGCCTCACCGGCCGGAAAAAAACTGCGGCTGTCGGTAAACGCCAACAGATCGCCAACCTGCGCTTGCTGCCAGGTGCCATCAGCGACGCGTGCCGCCAACACTTGGTTAAACAGAAAACTGCGGGCGGTGGAAAGCAGACGCGAACGCACATTGCGCTGCTCCGGCAAAGCCTTGCGCGCGGCCCAGCCTCGGGCATCGACCACGTTGCCACCGTCAAAGCCGAAACGCTGGGCGCCGAAATAATTCGGAATACCTTGTTTGGCGATCAGTTGCAGACGCGCTTCGATCGCCGCTTTGTCGCCAGCGAATTGCGTGAGGCGCAAAGTAAAACCGTTGGCCGAGTGGGCACCGCGTTGCAGCTTGCGTTTGTGCCGACCGGTCTTGAGGATTTTCAGCGTATCGTTTTCCGCCGCCGACAGATCGGGGTCGGCCTTACCCGGCAGTTGTACGCTGAACCACTGACGCGTCAACGCCTGACGATCCTTGAGACCGGCGTAACTGACGGTGCGCAACGGCACGCCCGCCGCCTTGGCGATTCGACGTGCTGCCTCTTCGGTATTCAGGCCGCGTTTTTCCACCCAGATCCACAGGTGCTCGCCGTCGCCGCTGAGAGGAATATTGAGGACTTCATCGACCTGGAAATCTTCCGCCGTAGCTTTCAGTACAGCGGTGCCGAGGGCTTCACCATAGGCACGCGGGCCAAGCAATTGCAGTTCGTTCATGCGCGCAGCAACAAGGCAACGGAGTGCACGGCAATACCTTCTTCGCGACCGACAAAGCCGAGCTTTTCGGTGGTGGTAGCTTTCACGTTCACTTGATCCAACTCAACTTGAAGATCCGCGGCAATCAGCGCACGCATCGATTCGATATGCGGGGCCATTTTCGGCGCCTGGGCGACGATGGTGTTATCGACGTTGCCGACCTTCCAGCCCTTGGCGTGGACCAGTGCGACGACATGACGCAACAGCACACGGCTGTCGGCACCCTTGAATGTCGGGTCGGTGTCCGGGAAATGCTTGCCGATATCACCCAGCGCAGCAGCGCCGAGCAAGGCATCGCTCAAGGCGTGCAGCAGGACGTCACCGTCGGAATGAGCGAGCAGCCCGAAGCCGTGTGCAATGCGCACGCCGCCCAGAGTAATGAAATCGCCTTCAGCGAAACGGTGCACATCATAGCCGTGGCCAATACGCATAAAAAAACGCCCCGATTTTTGTCAGGGCGTGATTCTACCTGCTTTGTCAGTCATTAGGCGCTTAGAGCACGTCCATGATGCTGCAAGTGTTCATCGATGAAGCTGGCGATGAAGAAATAGCTGTGGTCGTAGCCCGGTTGCAAGCGCAACGTCAGCGGATGACCGGCCAGTTTGGCCGCCTGTTGCAGGGCTTCAGGCTTGAGCTGGGTGGCGAGAAAATCATCTCGATCACCTTGGTCGACCAACAGCGGCAGCTTCTCGTCAGCCTCGGCAATCAGCGCACAGGCATCCCACTCGCGCCACTTCGAACGGTCTTCGCCCAGGTAACGGGAAAAGGCTTTCTGACCCCACGGGCAATCCATCGGATTGTTGATCGGCGAGAACGCCGACACCGACTGATAACGCCCCGGATTGCGCAACGCACAGACCAGCGCGCCGTGACCGCCCATGGAGTGGCCGCTGATACCGCGCTTGTCCGAAGCCGGGAAATGGGCTTCGACCAATGCCGGCAATTCCTGCACGACATAGTCATGCATCCGATAGTGCCGCGACCAGGGTTCCTGCGTGGCATTCAGATAAAACCCGGCGCCGAGGCCGAAGTCCCAGGCACCGTCCGGATCACCCGGCACATCGGGACCGCGCGGGCTGGTGTCCGGGGCAACGATGATCAACCCAAGCTCGGCGGCCATGCGCATGGCGCCGGCCTTTTGCATGAAGTTTTCGTCGGTGCAGGTCAGGCCGGACAACCAGTACAGCACCGGCAGTTTGCCGCCCTGCTCCGCTTGCGGCGGCAGGTACACGGCAAACACCATGTCGCAACCGAGCACGTCGGAGCGGTGCCGGTAGCGTTTGTGCCAGCCGCCGAAGCTTTTCTGGCAGGAGATATTTTCCAGGCTCATGACCGACCTCAGAAATGAATGACGGAACGGATGCTTTTTCCTTCATGCATCAGGTCGAAAGCCTTGTTGATATCTTCCAGGCCCATGGTGTGGGTGATGAACGTATCCAGCGGGATTTCGCCGGTCTCGGCCATTTCGACATAGCTTGGCAACTCGGTACGACCGCGCACACCGCCGAACGCCGAACCGCGCCAGACGCGACCGGTGACCAACTGGAATGGGCGGGTAGCGATTTCCTGACCGGCACCGGCGACGCCGATGATCACCGACTCGCCCCAACCTTTGTGGCAGCACTCAAGTGCGGCGCGCATCAATTGGACATTGCCGATGCACTCGAAGGAAAAGTCGACGCCGCCATCGGTCATGTCGACGATGACTTCCTGGATCGGACGGTCGAAGTCTTTCGGGTTCACGCAGTCGGTTGCACCCAACTGTTTGGCGATCTCGAATTTGGCCGGGTTGATGTCGATGGCGATGATGCGCGCAGCCTTGGCTTTTACCGCGCCAATGACCGCCGACAGACCAATACCGCCAAGACCGAAAATCGCTACGGTATCACCCGGCTTCACCTTGGCTGTGTTGAGTACCGCGCCAATGCCGGTGGTGACGCCGCAGCCCAGCAGGCAGACTTTTTCCAGTGGCGCTTCTTTAGGAATCTTGGCGACGGAGATTTCCGGCAGCACGGTGTATTCGGAGAACGTCGAGGTGCCCATGTAGTGGAAAATCGGCTGGCCCTTGTAGGAAAAACGCGTGGTGCCATCTGGCATCAGGCCTTTGCCCTGGGTCGCACGAATCGCCTGGCACAGGTTGGTCTTGCCCGACAGGCAGAATTTGCACTGGCGGCATTCCGGGGTGTACAGCGGGATCACATGATCGCCGACAGCGACCGAGGTCACGCCCTCGCCGATCGCTTCAACCACCGCGCCACCTTCATGACCGAGGATCGACGGGAAGATACCTTCCGGGTCAGCGCCCGACAGGGTGTAGGCATCGGTATGACAGACACCGGAGGCAACTACACGCAACAGAACTTCACCGGCCTTGGGCAGGGCGACATCGACTTCAACGATCTCGAGGGGTTTCTTGGCCTCGAAGGCAACGGCGGCGCGCGACTTGATCATGTTGGTTCTCCAGTGAATAAAACGAGACAGTGAGTGTAATACAGCGCCTTACGGTGAATAATCCGGACAAAAGCAAAACATTATTGCTACACAGGGATAATCGTTAATGTCCGAAAACCGCTGGGAAGGTATCGACGAGTTCGTCGCCGTGGCCGAGTGCAGCCAGTTTACGGCGGCGGCAGAGCGCCTTGGGGTGTCTTCCTCCCACATCAGTCGCCAAATAGTACGCCTCGAAGAACGCCTTCAGACGCGCCTGCTGTACCGCAGCACCCGGCGAGTCACGCTGACCGAAGCCGGGCAAACGTTTTTGCAGCATTGCCAACGGTTGCAGGACGGTCGTGAAGAAGCGCTCAGAGCCGTCGGCGACCTGACCAGCGAGCCCAAAGGCATGTTGCGCATGACCTGCGCAGTGGCCTACGGCGAGCGCTTTATCGTGCCGCTGGTGACGCGATTCATGGGGCTCTATCCGCAACTGCGGATTGATATCGAGCTGAGCAACCGTCAACTCGATCTGGTGCATGAAGGCCTGGACCTGGCGATCCGCCTCGGCCGCCTTCAGGACTCGCGACTGGTCGCCACGCGACTGGCACCGCGACGCATGTATTTGTGTGCGTCGCCGTCCTACCTGGAACGGTATGGTCGCCCACATAGCTTGTCGGAATTGAGCCGCCACAACTGCCTCATCGGTAGTTCGGACCTGTGGCAACTGGAACAGAACGGGCGGGAATTTTCCCAGCGGGTGCAGGGAAACTGGCGTTGCAACAGTGGGCAAGCAGTGCTGGATGCGGCGTTACAGGGCGTCGGGCTCTGTCAGTTGCCGGATTACTATGTGCTGGAGCATCTGAAAAGCGGGGATTTGATTTCGCTGCTGGAGGCTCATCAGCCGCCGAATACTGCCGTTTGGGCGCTTTATCCACAGCAGCGGCATCTGTCGCCGAAGGTGCGCAAGTTGGTGGATTATTTGAAGGAAGGGTTGGCCGAAAGGCCGGAGTACCGGAGTTAGAAGAGGGTCGGTGTGTCAGTGGAATGCTGGTTGTCTGGACCGCCGCCATCGCGGGCAAGCCCGCTCCCACAAGGACTACAAAAAACTGTGGGAGCGGGCTTGCCCGCGATTGCAATCTATCAAGCGCTGAAGAATCAGCGGCGGTTAGCCCAGCGCTGTCTCAACCATTCAAGATCTTCGGGACGTGTGACCTTGAGATTGTCGGAACGCCCTTCGATAAGGCGTGGCGATGAACCAGCCCACTCCATCGCCGACGCTTCATCAGTGATAACAGCATCCGCCACCAGACTGTCCGCCAACGCCCGATGCAACGCGCCAAGTCGAAACATCTGCGGCGTATACGCCTGCCAGATCACGCTGCGGTCCACGGTTTCAACGACACGACCGTGCTTGTCGACCCGCTTCAGGGTATCGCGTGCCGGAACCGCCAGCAGCCCGCCGACCGGATCGTCAGCCAGTTCAACCAGCAACTTGTCCAGATCATCGCGGCTCAGATTCGGCCGCGCAGCATCGTGGACCAACACCCAATCCTCATCGTCCGCACCCAACGCATGCAAGTGCAGCAAGGCATTGAGCACCGACCCGGAACGCTCGGCGCCACCGTCAACGCGTTGAATACGCGAATCGCTGGCGCATGCCAGGTTGGGCCAATAAGGATCATCAACAGCCAGACTGACCACCAGCCCCTTCAGGGAAGGATGATCAAGGAAACAGCCAAGGCTGTGTTCAAGAATAGTGCGCCCGCCCAGGTGCAAGTATTGCTTGGGACGGTCTGCGGCCATACGGGCACCGACGCCCGCGGCAGGGATAACGGCCCAGAAGGCCGGTAACGAGGAATTCATTGAGCCAACTGGTAAAGGGTTTCACCGTCCTTGACCATGCCCAACTCATGGCGAGCCCGCTCTTCAACGGTCTCCATGCCTTTTTTCAACTCACTGACTTCGGCGTCCATGACCCGATTGCGCTCCAGCAAGCCTTCGTTCTCTGCGTGTTGATCCGCGATCTGCTGAGTCAGCTCGGCCACTTGCGCCAGACTGCCATTACCCACCCACAGGCGGTATTGCAGGCCAGCCAGCAACAAGAGCAAGACGAGGAACAACCAATTGGGACTGCGCATCGAATATCAGGTATCCAGTGAAAAAAGACAGCCATGCCAAAACTTTGAAGCTTCTGATAGCACGAAGCCTGGAAAATCCAGGCTTGTGCTCTTAAGGCATCAGATTAGTGGCAAAAACGTCGCTGTCGCGATTTTTCCGACACAATCCGGTGTCTTTTTACCTTCTACAGCTTAACCGCGGAACTCGCTGCGGCCGTTGTACTTGGCTTTGCCGTTCAACTGCTCTTCGATACGCAGCAGTTGGTTGTACTTGGAAACGCGATCGGAACGGCACAGGGAGCCGGTCTTGATCTGGCCAGCCGAAGTGCCCACAGCCAGGTCGGCAATGGTCGAATCTTCGGTTTCGCCGGAGCGGTGCGAGATCACGGCGGTGTAACCAGCGGCCTTGGCCATCTGGATGGCTTCCAGGGTTTCGGTCAGGGTGCCGATCTGGTTGAACTTGATCAGGATCGAGTTGGCGATCTTTTTATCGATGCCTTCTTTCAGGATCTTGGTGTTGGTCACGAACAGGTCGTCGCCTACCAGCTGGGTTTTCTCGCCGATCTTGTCGGTGAGGATTTTCCAGCCAGCCCAGTCGGACTCGTCCAGGCCATCTTCGATGGAGATGATCGGGTAACGCTCGGTCAGGCCTTTCAGGTAATCGGCGAAACCTTCAGCGGTGAACACCTGGCCTTCGCCGGACAGGTTGTACTTGCCGTCTTCGTAGAACTCGCTGGCCGCGCAGTCCAGTGCCAGGGTCACGTCGGTGCCCAGCTTGTAACCGGCGTTGGCCACGGCTTCGGAGATCACTTTCAAAGCGTCTTCGTTGGAAGCCAGGTTCGGTGCGAAACCACCTTCGTCACCGACGGCAGTGCTCAGGCCACGAGCCTTCAACACAGCTTTGAGGTGATGGAAAATCTCGGTGCCCATGCGCAGACCTTCCGAGAAAGACTTGGCGCCAACCGGCTGAACCATGAATTCCTGGATGTCGACGTTGTTATCGGCGTGCTCGCCACCGTTGATGATGTTCATCATCGGAACCGGCATCGAGTAAACACCCGGGGTGCCGTTCAGGTTGGCGATGTGTGCGTACAGCGGCAGGTCCTGGTCCTGAGCTGCTGCCTTGGCCGCTGCCAGGGAAACGGCGAGGATCGCGTTGGCGCCCAGGGAGCCTTTGTTTTCAGTACCGTCCAGCTTGATCATCGCGTGATCCAGCGCTTTCTGGTCGCTTGGATCTGTACCTTTCAACAGGTCGCGGATCGGACCGTTGATGTTGGCGACGGCTTTCAGAACGCCTTTGCCCAGGTAACGGCTCTTGTCGCCATCACGCAGCTCGAGCGCTTCACGCGAGCCAGTGGAAGCACCGGACGGCGCGCAAGCACTGCCGATGATGCCGTTATCGAGAAGCACGTCCGCTTCCACGGTGGGGTTGCCACGGGAGTCGAGAACTTCACGACCTTTGATGTCGACGATTTTTGCCATTGTTGTAAACACTCCAAAGTTGACGAAAACGACGCAGCTGAAGGAAATCTTTTATCGCCGGCAAGTGATGTGCAACGGGCAGACTTGCGGACGATAAGGCTCAGGCCCGAGGGCCTGAGCAACAAATCGTGCGGTACTTTACCGGAGAAATGAGGATTACGCGGTTTCTACCGTCGGAAAACTCTTCACCAGTTCGTCCAAAGCTTTGAGCTGGGCCAGGAATGGCTCCAGTTTGTCCAGACGCAAGGCGCAAGGGCCGTCGCATTTGGCGTTGTCCGGGTCCGGGTGTGCTTCGAGGAACAGACCGGCCAGTGACTGGCTGATCCCGGCTTTCGCCAGATCGAGGACCTGGGCGCGACGACCGCCGGCGGAATCGGCACGACCGCCAGGCATTTGCAGCGCGTGGGTCACGTCGAAGAACACCGGGTACTCGAACTGCTTCATGATGCCGAAGCCGAGCATGTCGACCACCAGGTTGTTGTAGCCGAAGCTCGAACCACGCTCGCAGAGGATCAACTGATCGTTACCCGCTTCCACGCACTTGTTCAGGATGTGTTTCATTTCCTGAGGTGCGAGGAACTGGGCTTTCTTGATGTTGATCACCGCACCGGTCTTGGCCATCGCGACCACGAGGTCGGTCTGGCGCGACAGGAAGGCCGGAAGCTGGATGATGTCGCAGACTTCAGCGACGACCGCGGCCTGTTCAGGCTCGTGGACGTCGGTGATGATCGGCACGCCGAAGGCTTGCTTGATGTCCTGGAAAATCCGCATGCCCTCTTCCAGGCCGGGGCCACGGTAAGAGGTCACGGAGGAACGGTTGGCCTTGTCGAAGCTGGCCTTGAACACGTAAGGGATACCGAGTTTCTCGGTAACCTTCACGTACTCTTCGCAGACCTGCATCGCCATGTCGCGGCTTTCCAGCACGTTCATGCCACCGAAAAGCACCATTGGCTTGTCGTTGGCAATCTCGATATCGCCTACGCGGATGATCTTCTGCGCCATAAGGTTCAAGCCTTCTTCTGGTGTTGAGCCAAAGCTGCTTTGACGAAGCCGCTGAACAACGGGTGACCGTCGCGTGGCGTCGAGGTGAACTCAGGGTGGAACTGGCAAGCGACGAACCATGGATGATCCGGGGCTTCGACCACTTCAACCAGCGCGCCATCACCGGAGCGACCGGAGATTTTCAGACCGGCTTCCATGATTTTCGGCAGCAGGTTGTTGTTCACTTCGTAGCGGTGACGGTGACGCTCGACGATCACGTCCTTGCCGTAGCAGCCGTGAACCAGGGAACCCGGCTCCAGCAGGCAATCCTGCGCGCCGAGACGCATGGTCCCGCCCAGATCGGAGGTTTCGGTACGGGTTTCAACGGCGCCGGTGGCGTCTTCCCACTCGGTGATCAGACCCACGACCGGGTGACCGCTTGCACGATCGAACTCGGTGGAGTTGGCGTCTTTCCAGCCCATGACGTTACGAGCGAACTCGATGACCGCCACTTGCATGCCCAGGCAGATGCCGAGGTACGGAACCTTGTTTTCGCGAGCGTACTGGACGGCGGTGATCTTGCCTTCCACGCCGCGCAGACCGAAGCCGCCTGGAACCAGAATCGCGTCGACGCCTTCCAGCAGCGCGGTGCCCTGGTTTTCGATGTCTTCGGAATCGATGTAGCGCAGGTTGACCTTGGTGCGGTTGCTGATGCCGGCGTGACTCATCGCTTCGATCAGCGACTTGTAGGCGTCCAGCAATTCCATGTACTTGCCGACCATGGCGATGGTGACTTCGTGCTCAGGATTGAGCTTGGCGTCAACCACGGCTTCCCACTCGGACAGATCAGCGCCGCCGCATTGCAGGCCGAAACGCTCGACCACAAAATCATCCAGGCCTTGCGAATGCAGGATGCCCGGGATCTTGTAGATGGTGTCGGCGTCTTCCAGCGCGATTACCGCACGTTCTTCAACGTTGGTGAATTGCGCGATCTTGCGACGCGAGGAGATGTCGATCGGGTGATCGGAGCGGCACACCAGCACGTCAGGTTGCAGGCCGATGGAGCGCAGCTCCTTGACCGAGTGCTGGGTTGGCTTGGTTTTGGTTTCGCCGGCAGTGGCGATGTACGGCACCAGTGTCAGGTGCATCAGCATCGCGCGCTTGGCGCCGACTTCGAAACGCAGCTGGCGGATGGCTTCGAGGAACGGTTGGGATTCGATGTCACCTACGGTGCCACCGATCTCGACCATGGCCACGTCGGCATCGCCGGCGCCCTTGATGATCCGGCGCTTGATTTCGTCGGTGATGTGCGGGATCACCTGGATGGTCGCGCCCAGGTAATCACCACGGCGCTCTTTGCGCAGGACGTGTTCGTAGACACGGCCGGTGGTGAAGTTGTTGTTCTGGGTCATGGTCGTGCGGATGAACCGCTCGTAGTGACCCAGGTCCAGGTCGGTCTCGGCGCCGTCGTGGGTGACGAACACTTCACCGTGCTGGAACGGGCTCATGGTGCCCGGATCGACGTTGATGTACGGATCCAGCTTCAGCATGGTGACCTTAAGTCCCCGCGCCTCCAGGATGGCCGCCAATGAAGCCGATGCAATGCCTTTCCCCAATGAAGAAACAACACCGCCCGTGACGAATATGTAGCGCGTCATGAAAAACCCTAGAAGTCTGCGTTAAAGCGGTCCGAGCCGCCGGGGAAAGCGAAGGAAGGCCGAAGCCCCCGATCACCTGCATTAATCACAGTGCACCTTTCAAAAAAACCGCCGCGTTGGGACAGACCGGAAGATGAAACACCGGTACGTTGCTCGCTACACATTTTTTGGAATCGCCCAGCAAAGACTGCTTGGTAATCGGCAACTCCTGCAATTCAGGCGAATCCACAGAAGTTGTATCAAGAAGGGAGCGTAGTCTACCGGAAAGCCCCTTTCAGCTCAAACCTTGATCTTCGTTCGGTGGTTGCCAATGCAAATTCCAGCCGTCCTGCTCACTGCCATTCAAGCCTCGCAGCCTCGCCACCGCCAGCAATTGCTCGCCCTGATAGAGCAGCGGCAATCGGCCACGGACGAAGCCCGGGACCCCACGTTCGTTGAGCAAACGCTTCAGATCACGATGGCCGCGCTCGGGCAGACTCATGACCTCGCCCCCTTCACGATAGCGGATATGCAACGGGCCATCGGGGGTTTGACCGGTGAGCGACAGCACGCCGTTGTCCGGCAACGCCAGCGATAGCGAGGGATCAGGCCAATCAGGCGCGGGCGGCGGCGTTCGCAGCCAGCAGCCCGACAGCCACCAGATCCGCCCGTTCGCCCGATGCAATTCCCCATCGGCCAAGCGCCAGACCGGAGAGGCATCCGCGGCAGCATCACGAAAATCTTCCCAACCCGACCAATGGTCGCTATCCGGTAAACGGGTCAATGCCGAGAGCCAGTGACTCACTGCATTTCGCTGGCGAGCGGCGGACAGGCTGACAAGCGTAGAAAGCTCAAGTGACGGCACACCCAGCCAATCGAATTCACTGATAGAGCTGGCCTGGGCCAGATCGATTTGCGCCAACTCATCGAGCAATTCCTGCGCTTCGCTCAGATGCGCGGCGCTGCGAGCCATAGTCGCCATCGCTTGAGGCCAGCGTTCGGTCAGCACCGGGAACACCTGATTGCGCAAGTAATTACGCGAGAAACGTCGATCCTGATTGGAAGGATCCTCGATCCAGCTCAATGAGTACTCGTTCGCGTACCCCTCCAACTCTGCTCGCGTGACATCGAGCAAGGGTCGCACCAGATGCCCTTTGCCCAACACACGCTGGCGCGGCATCCCTGACAGCCCTCTCACCCCTGCCCCACGCAGCAATCGGAACAACAGGGTTTCCGCCTGATCATCACGATGCTGGGCGGTCAACAGCACTTCATTGGCTTGAGTAGCCTCGATGAACGCGCCATAACGCGCGTCACGGGCTGCACGCTCAAGGCTGGCGCCGGGCTGAACCTGGACGTGAACGACCTGCAGCGGTATTCCCAGCGCATCACAGACTGACTGGCAATGCTCCGGCCACGCATCGGCCGCAGACTGGAGGCCGTGATGAATGTGGATAGCTTTCAGCTCAGGGAGGTGTTCGGTTTTGGCGAGATGGGCGAGAAGGTGCAGAAGGACCGTGGAGTCGAGTCCACCGGAGAAGGCGATGTGCCATTTCGCAGCATTGCGCCACGGAGCCAGGGTTTTCAGCAGATTAGCGGGGAGGTCCGGTTTGAAAGGTTTCATCTCAAAATGCCGCCGCAATCCGGTACAGAATCACTACTTCAAAACTGCGAGGACCAAATGTAGGAGCCGGCTTGCCGGCGATGGGATCGGTCAAACACCTCCAGCCTCAAGGCCGCCATCGCCAGCAAGCCGGCTCCTACATTAGTACTGCGTCAATCTCAGAGACCGTAGCTCATCAGTCGCTCGTAACGGCGCTTGAGCAGCGCTTCGTTGTCGAACTTCTTCAGCATCGCCAGTTGCGAGGTCAGCTCGGCACGGATCGATGCAGCAGCCGCCACCGGGTCGCGATGAGCGCCGCCCAGAGGTTCGCCGATCACTTTATCAACGATGCCCAAGCCTTTCAGGCGCTCGGCGGTGATGCCCATGGCTTCAGCGGCATCTGGCGCTTTTTCGGCGGTTTTCCACAGAATCGACGCACAACCTTCCGGCGAGATCACCGCGTAGGTCGAGTACTGCAGCATGTTCAACTGATCGCACACGCCGATTGCCAGTGCACCACCGGAACCACCTTCACCGATGACGGTGGCGATGATCGGGGTTTTCAGGCGAGCCATGACACGCAGGTTCCAGGCAATCGCTTCGCTCTGGTTGCGCTCTTCAGCGTCGATGCCCGGGTAAGCACCCGGCGTGTCGATGAAGGTCAGGATCGGCATTTTGAAGCGCTCGGCCATTTCCATCAGGCGGCACGCCTTGCGGTAGCCTTCCGGACGCGGCATACCGAAGTTGCGGCGAACCTTCTCGCGCACTTCGCGGCCTTTCTGGTGACCGATGATCATCACCGGCTGGTCGTCCAGACGGGCCACGCCGCCAACGATGGCAGCGTCGTCAGAGAAGTGACGGTCGCCGTGCAGCTCGTCGAACTCGGTGAAGATGTGTTCGATGTAGTCCAGGGTATATGGACGTTTCGGGTGACGCGCCAGACGCGCGATCTGCCAGCTGGTCAGCTTGCCGAAGATGTCTTCGGTCAGCGTGCTGCTTTTGTCCTGCAGGCGGGAGATCTCATCGCCGATATTCAGCGAATTGTCGTTACCGACCAAGCGCAACTCTTCGATCTTGGCTTGCAGGTCGGCGATCGGCTGTTCGAAATCTAGAAAATTCGGGTTCATAGGCGTCCGTCTTGGGTCGACGTCCAAGAGAGCTTGGGCCGGCCGGTTGTCTATTCGCGCCCTACCTTAAGGGAGAGGCGCGTTCAGGTCGAGATTAAAAATTCAGGTCGAGATCAGGGCGTTCAGTTGCTACCTGACCGTCAACGGTATTGGAGGAAGACGTTGTCTCGCCCGAACTGGTCACGCAAGGCTTGAATCAACGCATCCGCCGGGTCGATTCGCCAGGTCTCGCCGAACTGCAGCAAGGCCTTCGCATCGGGGCTCGTGTACTCCATGGTGATCGGGCACGCACCTCGGTGACGCTTGAACAGCTCACCCAGCCAGCGTAGCTGATCGCCTTTCAAATCCTTGGTCTGCAGCTTCAAGCGCAGACTTTCGGCCAGGTTGGTGCGCGCATCTTCCATGCTCATCACCCGCTTGACCCGCAGGCGCAAACCGCCGGAGAAATCGTCGTTGCTGACTTCGCCTTCGACAACAACCATCGCGTCAGTCTGCAAAAGCGACTGCGCCGAATGGAACGCATCGGCAAACAACGAAGCTTCGATCCGCCCAGAACGATCGTCAAGGGTGATGAACCCCATCTTGTCGCCCTTTTTGTTCTTCATCACACGCAGGGCGATGATCATGCCCGCGACGGTCTGTGTATCGCGAGCCGGCTTCAGGTCGATGATGCGCTGACGGGCAAAGCGGCGGATTTCGCCTTCGTATTCGTCGATCGGGTGACCGGTCAGGTACAGGCCCAGGGTGTCTTTCTCCCCTTTCAGGCGTTCCTTCAGGGTCAGCTCTTTCGCCTTGCGGTGATTGGCGTAGACGTCGGCGTCTGCCTCGACGAACAGCCCGCCAAACAGATCGGCGTGGCCACTGTCGTGGGTGCGAGCGGTTTGTTCGGCGGCCTTGATCGCCCCTTCCATCGCATTCAGCAGCACTGCGCGGTTCTGGTCGATGCTCGCTTGATAGGCTTTCGGTTCGTCATGGAAATACGGGCCCAGACGATCCAGCGCACCGCTGCGGATCAAACCGTCGAGGGTGCGCTTGTTGATGCGCTTGAGGTCGACACGGGCGCAGAAATCGAACAGATCCTTGAACGGACCGTCCTGACGCGCCTCGGTAATCGCCTCCACCGGGCCTTCGCCCACACCCTTGATCGCGCCGAGGCCGTAAATGATGCGGCCTTCGTCGTTCACCGTGAACTTGAACTCAGAGGTATTCACATCCGGCGCGTCGAGACGCAGCTTCATGGTGCGAATTTCTTCGATCAAGGTCACGACCTTGTCGGTGTTGTGCATATCCGCCGACAGTACCGCGGCCATGAACGGCGCCGGGTAGTGCGTTTTCAGCCACGCGGTCTGGTACGACACCAGCCCGTAGGCGGCGGAGTGGGATTTGTTGAAGCCGTAACCGGCGAATTTCTCTACCAGGTCGAAAATGTTACCGGCCAGGTCGGCTTCGATATTGTTGGTCTTGCAACCTTCAATGAAACCGCCGCGCTGCTTGGCCATTTCTTCGGGCTTTTTCTTACCCATGGCCCGCCGCAGCATGTCCGCACCGCCGAGGGTGTAACCGGCCATGACCTGGGCGATCTGCATCACCTGTTCCTGATACAGGATGATGCCGTAAGTCGGCGCCAGTACCGGTTTCAGGCCTTCGTACTGGTAATCCGAGTGCGGGTACGCGAGTTCGGCGCGGCCGTGCTTACGGTTGATAAAGTCGTCAACCATGCCGGATTGCAAGGGGCCCGGACGGAACAGGGCCACCAGTGCGATCAAGTCTTCCAGGCAGTCGGGCTTGAGCTTTTTGATCAGCTCTTTCATGCCGCGCGACTCGAGCTGGAACACTGCGGTGGTTTCCGCTTTTTGCAGCAGCGTGTAGGTCGGCTTGTCGTCCAGCGGGATGAACGCGATGTCCAGCGGTGGTTCGTTGACCTTGGCGCGATCGCGGTTGATGGTTTTCAGCGCCCAGTCGATGACCGTCAGGGTCCGCAGACCGAGGAAGTCGAACTTCACCAGGCCGGCGGCTTCAACGTCATCCTTGTCGAACTGGGTTACCAGGCCGTCACCGGCCTCGTCGCAATAGATCGGCGAGAAGTCGGTCAGCTTGGTCGGCGCGATAACCACACCACCGGCGTGTTTACCGACGTTACGCACGACGCCTTCGAGCTTGCGCGCCATTTCCCAGATTTCCGCGGCTTCTTCATCGACCTTGATGAAGTCACGAAGGATTTCTTCCTGTTCGTAGGCTTTTTCCAGGGTCATGCCGACTTCGAACGGAATCATCTTCGACAGACGATCCGCCAGGCCGTAGGACTTGCCTTGCACCCGCGCCACGTCACGGACCACAGCCTTCGCCGCCATGGAACCGAAAGTGATGATCTGGCTTACCGCGTTGCGCCCGTATTTCTCGGCCACGTAGTCGATCACACGGTCACGACCGTCCATGCAGAAGTCAACGTCGAAGTCGGGCATGGAGACCCGTTCCGGGTTGAGGAACCGCTCGAACAGCAGGTCATATTCCAGCGGGTCGAGGTCGGTGATTTTCTGCACATAGGCCACCAGCGATCCGGCACCCGATCCACGGCCAGGACCTACCGGTACGCCGTTGCTCTTGGCCCACTGGATAAAGTCCATAACGATCAGGAAGTAACCGGGGAAACCCATCTGGATGATGATATCCAGCTCGAAATTCAACCGGTCGACGTAGACCTGGCGCTTGGCTTCATAGTCTTCGGTGGTGTCCTTGGGCAGCAGAACGGTCAGCCGTTCTTCCAGGCCATCGAAGGACACCTTGCGGAAATACTCGTCGATGGTCATGCCATCGGGAATCGGAAAGTTGGGCAGGAAGTGCGTGCCCAGCTTCACTTCGATGTTGCAGCGCTTGGCGATCTCGACGGTGTTTTCCAGCGCCTCGGGAATGTCGCTGAACAGCTCAGCCATTTCCTCGGCGCTTTTGAGGTATTGCTGATCGCTGTAGTTCTTCGAACGCCGCGGATCGTCGAGGGCACGGCCCTCACCGATGCAGACGCGGGTTTCGTGAGCGGCGAAGTCTTCCTGCTTGATGAAGCGCACGTCGTTGGTCGCTACCAGTGGCGCGCCGATTTTCTCGGCCAGGGCCACGGCGCCGTGCAGTTGTTCTTCATCGTTAGGGCGGTTGGTGCGCTGGATTTCCAGGTAGAAACGATCCGGGAAGACCGCCATCCATTCGCGTGCCAGTTTTTCCGCTTCCGCCGGATTGCCGCTGAGCATGGCCAGGCCGATTTCGCCTTCCTTCGCCGCCGACAGCATGATCAAGCCTTCGCTGGCCTCGGCCACCCACTCACGCTCGATGATAATCGAGCCATTACGCTGGCCGTCGATGAAACCGCGGGAGATCAGCTCAGTCAGGTTGCGATAGCCGACAGCGTTCATCGCCAACAGGCTGATCCGGCTCAGGGCGTTGTCCGGGTCCTTGTTCGACAGCCACAAGTCGGCGCCGCAGATCGGCTTGATGCCTGCGCCCATCGAGGCTTTATAGAATTTGACCAGGGAACACATGTTGTTCTGGTCAGTGACCGCTACGGCAGGCATGTTCATGCCGACCAGGGTCTTGACCAGCGGTTTGATCCGCACCAGACCGTCGACCAGGGAGTATTCAGTGTGCAGGCGTAGGTGAACGAATGAAGCCGGCATAGTGATCCTGCGTTATGTCATGAAAACAACAAGGCCCGGATTGTACCGGGCCTTGGCGAAAACATCAGCCTCGCGACTAACTCTCGATGAGGCTTTCCCGCGCCTCATACGCCAACCGCACCGGTGCGAACGAGCGGCGGTGAATCGGCGTCGGCCCCAAGCGTGCCAGCGCTTCCAGATGAACGGGCGTCGGGTAACCTTTGTGACCGCCGATGCCGTAACCCGGGTAAATCAGTTCAAATGCCGCCATTTCACGGTCGCGGCTGACCTTGGCCAGAATCGAGGCGGCAGCGATGGCCGGGACCTTGCTGTCGCCCTTGACCACGGCTTCAGCGCGCATGGCCAGTTTCGGGCAACGATTACCGTCGATCATCGCCAGTTTTGGCTGAATGTGCAGGCCTTCGATCGCACGCTGCATGGCCAGCATGGTGGCATGCAGGATGTTCAGCTCGTCGATTTCTTCGACTTCCGCGCGAGCGATGCACCAGCTCAGGGCTTTTTCGCAGATTTCGTCGAAGAGTTTTTCGCGGCGGGCTTCGGTGAGCTTTTTCGAATCGTTGAGACCAAGGATCGGACGATTCGGATCGAGGATCACCGCAGCCGTCACCACAGCGCCGCAGAGCGGGCCGCGACCGACTTCATCCACACCGGCAACCAGCTCTTCGACTTCGGCGACCAGGGTGAAATCAAGGCCCATCTGTTGTGCTTTTGTCATTGTGTTTTGCCGATCAGATTCAGTACCGCGTCCGCCGCCTGATTGGAGGCATCCAGGCGCAAGGTCCGGTGGATTTCATCGAAGCCGCGGGTCTGTTCTTCACCACCTTCGATCAGGGGCGACAGCGTCTGGGCCAAGGCTTCAACCGTTGCATCGTCCTGTAACAATTCAGGCACCAGGAGGCGCTGGGCGAGCAGGTTCGGCAACGAGACGTAAGGGCTTTTCACCATGCGCTTGAGGATCCAGAACGTCAGCGGTGCCAGGCGATAAGCCACCACCATCGGGCGCTTGTACAGCAAGGCTTCGAGGGTCGCCGTTCCGGAGGCAATCAACACTGCGTCGCAGGCGGCCAGCGCCAGATGGGACTTGCCGTCGAGCAGGGTCAGCGGCAGATCGCGACCGGCCAGCAGTTCTTCAAGCTGCACGCGGCGCTGAGGGCTGGCGCAAGGAATAATGAACCGCACGCCAGGGCGCATGGCGCGCAAACGCTCGGCGGCATCGAGGAACAAAGCGCCCAGACGCCCGACTTCGCCACCGCGACTGCCCGGCATCAGCGCGACCAATGGGCCATCAGGCAAACCGAGCTCGGCGCGTGCAGCGCGACGATCAGCCTCAAGGGGTATCGCATCGGCCAAGGTGTGTCCGACAAACCGCACCGGCACGCCCTTCTCTTCATAGAATTTCGCTTCGAACGGGAACAGCGTCAGCATCAGGTCGCAACCTTCGCGAATCTTCAGCACCCGCTTCTGCCGCCACGCCCACACCGACGGGCTGACGTAATGCACGGTCTTGATCCCGGCCTGACGCAGCTTCAGTTCGATGTTGAGGTTGAAATCCGGCGCATCGATACCGATGAACACGTCCGGTTTCTCGGCGATCAGGTCTGCGATCAGCTTCTTGCGGCGTTTCAACAACTCGCGCAGCCGACCGAGCACTTCCACGAGCCCCATGACCGAGAGACGTTCCATCGGAAAATACGAGGTCAGGCCTTCAGCCTGCATCAGCGGGCCACCGACACCGATGAACTCGACCGCCGGATGCTGAGCCTTGAGCGCACGCATGAGACCGGCGCCCAGAATGTCACCGGAAGCCTCACCCGCCACCAGCGCAATACGCAGATTAGCCATGATTAACGTGTGATGCCGCGGGTCGAAGACTGGATGGAGTCACGGAACACCGCAACTTCCGGAAACTGCTCCGAAGGCTCGGCCAGCTCCGCGAGTGCCTGCTCAACCGTGAGGCCCTGGCGATACACCACCTTGTAGGCACGGCGCAGGGCGTGGATCGCGTCTTCGCTGAAACCACGACGGCGCATGCCTTCGAAGTTCATGCTGCGAGCTTCGGCCGGGTTACCAAACACCGTGACGTACGCTGGAACGTCCTTGCCAATGGCGGTACCCATACCGGAAAAGCTGTGGGCGCCGATGTGGCAATACTGGTGAACCAGGGTAAAACCGGACAGGATCGCCCAGTCTTCAACATGCACATGGCCCGCCAACGCGGTGTTGTTGACCAGGATGCAATGGTTGCCGATGACGCTGTCGTGACCGATGTGAGCGTAGGCCATGATCAGGTTGTGATCGCCCAGGGTCGTTTCGGAACGGTCCTGAATGGTCCCGCGGTGAATGGTCACGCCTTCACGGATGACGTTGTGATCACCGATGACCAGACGGGTTTCTTCACCCTTGTATTTCAGATCGGGCGTGTCTTCGCCTACCGAAGAAAACTGGTAGATGCGGTTGTGCTTACCGATTCGGGTCGGGCCTTTGAGAATCACATGCGGCCCGATCACTGTCCCCTCGCCGATTTCCACACCAGCGCCGACGATCGACCAAGGGCCGACCTCGACGTCGTCGGCCAGAATGGCCGTCGGATCGATGATTGCGCGAGGGTCAATCAAACTCATACTTTTTGTTCCGCACAGATGATCTCGGCCGAGCAGACCGGCTTGCCATCTACCGATGCCTGGCATTCGAACTTCCAGATCTTGCGCTTGCAACTGATGAACGTGGCTTCAAGGATCAACTGGTCGCCAGGCTTGACCGGCTGACGGAAACGCAGTTTGTCGGAGCCTACGAAGTAGTACAGGGTGCCATCAGCCGGCTTCACGTCCAGCATCTTGAAACCAAGGATCCCGGCAGCCTGAGCCATCGCTTCGATGATCAGTACGCCCGGCATGATTGGATGCGCAGGGAAGTGACCATTGAAGAACGGTTCGTTGATGCTGACATTCTTGTAGGCGCGAATGCGCTTGCCTTCCACATCCAGATCCACGACCCGGTCCACCAGCAGGAACGGGTAACGGTGAGGCAGGTATTCGCGAATCTCGTTGATGTCCATCATTTCGGGGGGAAGCCTATGTAAAGATTGGGAACGCGCGACTGACGCGCGCTCCTCTAGCAAATCAAGGAGGCAGTCTAGCGGCTGTGCACACTTGATATGGAAATGGTATCAGCCATCTGATGAAGCAATACCGTCAGGGGTCACTTCCCCTACTCGCTTTTCCAGCTGTCGCAGCCGCCGCGCGATGTCATCGAGCTGACGGATACGTGCCGCGCTTTTGCGCCATTCGGCAGCCGGTTGCATGGCCGTACCGGAAGAATAGGAGCCCGGCTCAGTAATCGAGTGGGTCACCATGGTCATCCCGGTAATGAAAACCTTGTCGCAAATTTCGATATGTCCCACCAGCCCTACGCCACCGGCAAGCATGCAATGCTTGCCGATTTTGGTGCTGCCGGAGATCCCCACGCACGCCGCCATGGCAGTGTGATCACCAACCTGAACGTTGTGGGCGATCTGAATCTGATTGTCGAGCTTGACGCCATTACCAAGAATGGTATCGGCCAGTGCACCGCGGTCGATGGCGGTATTCACGCCGATCTCCACATCGTCACCGACCAGAACGCCACCGATCTGGGCGATTTTCTGCCAGATGCCTTTCTCGTTGGCAAAGCCGAAGCCTTCGCCACCCAACACTGCACCGGACTGAATCACCACCCGCTTGCCGATGCGCACGTCGTGATACAGCGTGACGCGCGGTGCGAGCCAGCCACCTTCGCCGATAACGCTACGAGCGCCGATGAAGCAATGCGCGCCGATGGTCGTACCTGCATCAACTCGCGCCCCGCTCTCGATGACCACAAAGGCACCGATGCTCGCCGCTGGATCAACCACCGCGTCCGCCGCAATCACTGCGGTCGGATGAATGCCGGCAGCCGCCTTGGGCTTGGGATCGAACAGGTGGGAAACACGAGCGTAGGCGGCGTACGGATCAGGTACGACCAATGCATTCCCGGCAAAACCTTCAGCGTCAGCGGCTTTCAGCAACAGAGCTGCAGCCCGGCTGTCAGCCAGGTATTTGCGGTATTGAGGATTTGCCAGAAAGCTCAACTGAGCTGGGCCAGCCTCTTGCAAAGTGGCTAGCCCAGTAATTTCCTTCTCTGGGTCGCCACGTAGGGTGGCGCCGAGGAACTCGGCCAACTGGCCGAGTTTTATGGTCGCTGTCATGGATTACTTCAGCTGATTCATGCGCTCGATAACCTGGCGAGTGATGTCGTACTGAGGTTTGACATCAATCACTGCGCCACGCTCGAAGACCAGGTCAAAAGCACCTTTCTTGATGACTTCTTCCACAGCGCTGTCCAGTTTCGGCTTGAGCTGCTTCAGCATTTCACGGTCGGCAACGGCTTTGGCTTCGTTCAATTCCTTGGACTGGAACTGGAAGTCACGGGCCTTTTGCTTGAATTCAAGCTCCAGACGCTCACGCTCGCCTTGCTGCATCTTGTCGCCGCCAGCCATCAGACGGTCCTGAATACCCTTGGCACTGCTTTCCAGCGTCTTGAGCTTGGTCAGTTGCGGGCCGAACTTCTTCTCGGCATCCACGGCGTACTTCTTGGCCGCATCGGATTCCAGCAAAGCCATTTGATAGTTCAGAACGGCAATTTTCATGTCGGCAAAAGCCGGGCCTGCTACCAGTACGGTCGCCAGGAGAACCAATTGAGTCAACTTACGCACGATGCACTCCTACAAAATCCATTGTCGTTATCTTGGGTCAGACGCTTAGAACGTCTGGCCGAGGGAGAATTGGAACACTTGAGTTTCAGCCTCATCCGGTTTCTTGATCGGCATGGCCAACGCGAAACTCAGAGGACCCAGTGCGGTAACCCATGTCACGCCTACACCGACAGAGCTGGCCATGTTGCTCAGGCTGATGTCGTTGCACTGTGTATTGGACTTCGAACCATCGGCATTGGTGGTCGACTTGCACTGCGAGTCGAACACGTTACCCACGTCCCAGAATACCGAGGTGCGCAGGGAACGCTGATCCTTGACGAACGGCAGAGGGAAAAGAACCTCCACACCACCCTGGATCAGGACGTTACCACCGAACGGCAGCGGATCCTGGTCCGGATCGAGCGCAGTGCCAGGGTTCTTGCCGGTACTTGGAGTACTGCGAGGACCCAGGGTGCTGTCCTTGAAGCCACGAACCGAGTTGAAACCACCAGCATAGTAGTTTTCATAGAACGGCAAGCCATCGGTCGAACCGTAGCCATCGCCATAACCCAGCTCGGTATGCAGGCGCATGGTGTAGTTTTCGGTCAACGGCTGGAACAACTGGCCACGGTAGTCGAGTTTGAAGAACGACAGGTCGCTGCCAGGGGTCGTGGTTTCCAGCACAAGGCTTTGCGAATGACCACGGGTCGCCAGCACGCCTTTGTTCAGGGTCGACTCGGACCAACCGGCCGAAGCCTTGAAGTTCAGGTAGCTGTCGCCTTCCTTGTTAACGAAGTCGAAGATTTCGTCAACGGTGTACAGGCCAGTCTTGATCTTGTCCTGTTGCGCAGTCAGGCCGAAGGTCAGACGCGAAGTCTCGCTGATCGGATAACCGACGCTCGCGCCGGCACCGTAGCTGTCTACCGCATAGCTGGCAACGTCGACGTCGAGGTCTTTGTAGTCAGTGGTGCGATAGAACGCGTTGTAACCCAGGCTCACACCGTCAGCAGTCCAGTACGGGTCGACATAACCGAAGTTATAGCGGCTCTGGTATTCACTGCGGGTCAAGCCAACGCTGACCTTGTTACCGGTACCGAGGAAGTTGTTCTGGGTGATCGAACCACCGAGGATCAGACCGGCACTCTGTGCAAAGCCGACGCTGGCGGTAATCGAACCGGACGCTTGCTCTTCAACGCTGTAGTTCACGTCAACCTGGTCATCGACACCCGGTACAGCCGGGGTTTCGACGTTGACTTCCTTGAAGAAGCCCAGACGCTCAAGACGGGTCTTGGATTGGTCGATCAGGTAAGTCGAAGCCCAGCCGCCTTCCATCTGACGCATTTCACGGCGCAGCACTTCGTCTTCGGACTTGGTGTTGCCACGGAAGTTGATGCGGTTAACGTAAGCACGCTTGCCCGGATCGACCGCGAAAGTGATATCGACGGTGTGGTCTTCATCGTGCGGCTGAGGTACGCCGTTGACGTTGGCGAAGGTGTAACCCTCGTTACCCAGGCGACGGGTGATCAGTTCGGAGGTGGTGGTCATCAGCTTGCGCGAGAACACCTGGCCTTTCTGCACCAGCAACAGGGACTTGACCTGGTCTTCAGGAACTTTCAGGTCGCCGCTCAGCTTGACGTCACGAACGGTGTACTTCTCGCCTTCGTTGACGTTGACGGTGATGTAGACGTGCTTCTTGTCCGGGGTGATGGACACCTGGGTCGAAGCGATATCCATGTTGATATAGCCACGGTCCAGGTAGTAGGAACGCAGACGCTCCAGGTCACCGGACAGTTTTTCACGAGCGTACTTGTCGTCGTTCTTGAAGAACGACAACCAGTTGGTGGTCTTGAGTTCGAACAGGTCGATCAGGTCTTCATCAGGGAAGACCGTGTTACCCACCACGTTGATGTGCTGGATAGCTGCAACGGTGCCTTCGTTGATATTGACCTTGAGGCCGACGCGGTTACGCGGCTGCGGCACCACTTCGGTGTCAACGGTAGCCGAGTAGCGGCCCTGAGCGACGTACTGGCGCTGCAGCTCGTTACGAACACCTTCGAGGGTGGCGCGCTGGAAGATCTCGCCTTCGGCCAGACCGGACTGTTTGAGGCCCTTCATCAGGTCTTCAGTGGAGATCGCCTTGTTACCCTCGATCTCGATACTGGCGACGGACGGACGCTCGACTACAGTAATGACCAGGACGTTGCCATCACGGCCCAGCTGGATATCTTGAAAGAACCCGGTTTTGAACAGCGCACGAGTGGATTCCACCAGGCGACGATCATCCGCCTGTTCACCGACGTTCAACGGCAAGGCACCAAAGACGCTACCCGCGGAGACCCGCTGGAGGCCATTGACGCGAATATCAGAGATAGTGAAGGACTCGGCGTGAACTTCGGCGATCATCAATACGGTGAGAACCGCAGTTAGCAGCAGACGTTTCATGAAGTCCTTTCTTATTCCAACTGGCAATAAACAAACTGCCGCAAAATGCGGCAGATTCGCAATTCAGCGAAGTGTTACAGACGACCCAAATCATTGACCAGAGCGAGCAACATCACCCCGACCACCAAACTGATGCCGATCTGTATCCCCCAACCCTGCACCCGATCCGACAAGGGGCGACCACGCGCCCACTCAATCAGATAAAACAACAAATGCCCCCCATCCAGTACCGGAATGGGCAACAAATTCAGAACACCCAGGCTAATACTCAGATAAGCAAGGAAATTCAGGAAATCAGCGACGCCCGACTGGGCAGAAGCGCCCGCCACTTTAGCAATGGTTATCGGTCCACTCAAGTTTTTTACCGAGAGCTCACCGAACAACATTTTCTTGAGCGAATCGAGGGTCAGTATGCTCATGGTCCAGGTGCGTCGAGCCCCCTCGCCAATCGCGGCCAAAGGACCGTAACTGACCTCGCGAATCATCTCCGGCGGCCAATCGATCGCCTTCACCCCGGCACCGAGATAACCACTGGGCGACTTTTTCTCGCCGCGAGCAGCGAGCGTCACAGGGACGTCGATTTGAGCACCATCGCGCTCGACGCGCAGCATGATTTTGGTATCAGGATGAATACGGACGATATCGACCACTTGTTGCCAGTCATCGAGCGCCTTGCCATCCAGGGCCAACAATCGGTCACCGGTTTTCAGGCCGGCAGCCTGCGCCGGGCCTTTCGGATCGAGTTCCGCCAGCACCGGCGGCAACGCCGGACGCCATGGGCGAATACCCAGCGAGCGAATCGGATCCGGCTCGTCAGCGCCCTTGAGCCATTTATCCAGCACCAACTCACGCGGCGAATCCGCTGTGGAACCCTGCTCACGAACCAGCAACTGAAGGGAACCGCTTTCGCCAAGACGGCGAACCAGTTGCAGATTTACTGCGCCCCAGCCCGAAGTCAGCTCACCATCAATGGCAACAATTTCCTGACCTGCACTCAAACCCGCCCTGGCGGCGATGCTGCCGGACTCAACGGCACCGATGACTGGCCGCACCTGCTCGCTGCCAAGCATGGCGAGCACCCAGAAAAAAATCATCGCCAGCAAGAAGTTGGCAATCGGCCCCGCCGACACGATAGCAATGCGCTGACGGACGGATTTGCGATTGAAGGATTGATCGAGCTGATCGGCCGGCACTTCACCTTCACGCTCGTCGAGCATTTTCACGTAGCCACCCAGCGGGATGGCGGCAATCACGAATTCAGTGCCTTTCTTGTCGTGCCAGCGCAGCAACGGCATACCGAAGCCCACGGAGAAACGCAGCACTTTGACTCCACAGCGACGTGCGACCCAGAAATGGCCGAATTCGTGGAAAGTGACCAGCACGCCCAGGGCTACCAGGGTGCCGACAATCATATAGAGCGCGCTCATCTACTTTCTCCGCAACTTATCCGGTGCTGCATGGGCCAACGTATTGCAGCACTTACCGCCCGTGACGACTCAACCACTGCCCGGCCAGTACTCGCGCTTTCGCGTCAGCCGTGAACACCGCCTCGAGATCATCCACCGCAACCACGGGCTCGAGATTTAACACTTCTTCGATGATACTCGCGATTTCCAGATAGCGAACCCGCCCGTCGAGAAAGGCCGCGACAGCCACTTCATTTGCCGCATTGAGCATGGCTGGCGCACTATTGCCAGCCTCTGCGGCCTGACGCGCCAGGCGCAGGCATGGGAAACGCTCTTCATCGGGAGCCTGGAAATCCAGGCGCGCAATGGCAAACAGATCCAGCGGTGCGACACCTGAGTCGATACGTTCGGGCCAGGCGAGCGCATTGGCAATAGGCGTACGCATGTCGGGATTACCCAACTGAGCCAGGACCGAACCATCGATGTAATCGACAAGCGAATGAATCACGCTCTGCGAGTGAATCACCACTTCGACCTGGGACGGCTTGGCATCAAACAGCCAGCAGGCTTCGATCAGCTCGAGGCCTTTGTTCATCATGCTGGCCGAATCCACCGAAATCTTGCGCCCCATGGACCAGTTCGGATGGGCACACGCCTGATCAGGGGTTACATGCACCAGCTCAGCCATAGGCGTCTGACGGAAAGGACCACCGGAAGCTGTCAGCAAGATCCGACGGACACCGACCGCACCCAGCCCACGAGCGAAATCCTGCGGCATGCACTGGAAAATCGCGTTGTGCTCGCTGTCGATCGGCAGCAGCACCGAACCGCTTTTACGTACGGCCTGCATGAATAACGCACCGGACATCACCAGTGCTTCTTTGTTGGCCAGGAGTATTTTCTTGCCAGCCTCGACCGCCGCCAGCGTCGGGCGCAGGCCCGCCGCGCCAACAATGGCGGCCATGACGGCATCGACCTCAGGATCGGCGGCGACCTGACACAGCCCCTCCTCCCCCACCAGAACGCGGGTCGACAACCCGGCCGCACGCAAGTCGTCCTGCAAGCCTCGGGCAGCGCCCTGCTCTGGCACAACGGCGAACCGTGGCGTATGACGGACGCACAACGCGAACAACTCACTCAGGCGAGTGAAACCGCTCAAGGCGAACACTTGATAACGCTCGGGATGACGGGCAATAACGTCGAGCGTGCTCAGGCCGATCGAGCCGGTAGCCCCCAGAACGGTAATCTGTTGAGGGCGGCTCACGATGCCGCCATCCACAACAACACCGCGAACACCGGGATCGCTGCCGTCAGGCTGTCGATGCGATCGAGCACACCACCGTGGCCGGGCAGCAGATTGCTACTGTCCTTGACCCCGGACTGGCGCTTGAACATGCTTTCGGTGAGGTCACCCACTACCGAGATGAACACGATAATTGCGGCACCGACCAACCCTTTGAAAAGCTCGGCAACCGTCCAGTCGCGAACCAGGCTGACAATGACGGTGATGACCAGGCTCAGCGCCAGACCGCCATACACGCCTTCCCAGCTCTTGCCGGGACTGACCTGCGGTGCCAGCTTGCGCTTGCCGAAGGCCCGACCGGAAAAGTAAGCACCGATGTCGGCACCCCAGACCAGCACCATGACGGCCATGATCAACCAGTTGCCCAATGGGTATTGTTTGATCTGCACCAGACCTTGCCAGGCCGGCAGGAGAATCAACAGACCGATCACCAGTTTGGTCGCCGCACTGGACCAACGCTCGCTCGAACGCGGATACGTCAACACCAGGTACGTCGCCACGCCCCACCACAGCACCGAAGCGCCCAGCACCCAAGGTGCCAGCCCCGGCAGGATATGCATGACAAACAGCATCAACGCGACGACTGCAGCATAGGCAACGCGGATCGGCTGCTCAGTGAAGCCCGCCAGACGCGCCCATTCCCAGGCACCGAGGGTCACGACCAGCCCGATGAACAGCGCGAAACCGGAGCCTTCGAGCAGGAAAAACCCGCACAAGGCGATCGGCAACAGGATCAGCGCGGTGATGATTCGTTGTTTGAGCATTAAACCCGGGCCCCAGCCTCGACCTGCTCGCTCGTTTTACCGAAGCGGCGCTGGCGAGAAGCGAAATCGGCCAGCGCGGTGCGCATGGCGTCGTGTTTGAAGTCCGGCCAGAACAGGTCGGAGAAGTACAACTCGGCGTAGGCCAGTTGCCACAGCAGGAAATTGCTGATGCGGTGCTCGCCACCGGTACGGATGCACAAGTCCGGCAACGGCAGATCGCCAGTGGCCAGGCAGGTTTGCAACAGTTCCGGGGTGATGTCTTCCGGACGCAGATGCCCGGCCTGAACTTCCCGCGCCAGACGCTGTGCGGCTTGCGCGATGTCCCACTGACCGCCGTAGTTGGCGGCGATCTGCAGAACGAAGCGATTGGTGCCCGCGGTCATCGCTTCCGCTTCACGCATCGCAGCCTGAAGCTCTGGATGGAAACGCGAACGGTCACCAATGATGCGCAGACTGATGTTGTTGTCGTTGAGGCGCTTGGCCTCACGACGCAACGCCTTGAAGAACAGATCCATCAAGGCACTGACTTCATCGGCCGGACGCTGCCAGTTCTCGCTGGAGAAGGCGAACAGGGTCAATACCTCGACCTTGGCCTCGGCACACACCTCGATCACTGCACGAACTGCGTCCACGCCCGCTTTATGCCCGGCAACACCCGGCATAAAGCGTTTTTTCGCCCAGCGATTATTGCCATCCATGATGATCGCGACATGACGCGGCACCGCGGACGGCACTGACTGCTTGGTCTTTTCCATGAAAACGCGACCCTTATACGGCCATCAGGTCTTTTTCTTTCTGCGCCAAATTCGCGTCGATTTCAGCCACGTACTTTTTGGTCAGATCATCAATTTCACCAGTGGCGCGACGTTCTTCGTCTTCACTGATTTCCTTTTCCTTGACCAGATCCTTGAGCTGGCTGTTCGCATCACGACGGATGTTGCGCACGGCAACACGGGCATCTTCAGCGACATCGCGAGCCTGCTTGGTGAAGCCCTTGCGGGTTTCTTCGGTCAGGGCCGGCATGGAGATCAGCAGCAACTCACCCAGGTTGGTCGGGTTGAGGTTCAGACCAGCACTGCCGATGGCCTTGTCGACGGCGCCCAGCATGTTGCGCTCGAAAGCGACCACTTGCAGGGTACGGGCGTCTTTGACGGTGATGTTGGCGACTTGCTTGATCGGGGTGTCGGAACCGTAGTACGGCACCATCACGCCTTCGAGAATGCTTGGGTGCGCCTGGCCAGTACGAATACGGCCGAAGTTGTGCATCAGCGACTCGACGGATTTCTGCATACGCTCTTTAGCGTCTTTCTTGATTTCGTTGATCATTGTTGGCCTTCCTCGATCAGGGTCCCTTCAGCGCCGCCATGCACGATGTTCAGCAGGGCGCCGGGTTTGTTCATGTTAAATACGCGCAACGGCATCTTGTGGTCGCGGCACAGGCAAATGGCGGTCAGATCCATAACACCCAGCTTGCGATCCAGCACTTCATCGTAGGTCAGATGATCGAACTTCTCGGCATGCGGGTCTTTGAATGGATCAGCGGTGTAGACGCCATCGACCTTGGTCGCCTTGAGCACGACATCGGCATCGATTTCGATTGCTCGCAGGCAGGCCGCCGAATCCGTGGTGAAGAACGGATTGCCGGTACCGGCCGCGAAGATCACGACTTCCTTGGCGTTCAGGTGGCGCATGGCTTTGCGACGATCGTAGTGATCAGTCACGCCAACCATGGAAATCGCCGACATCACGATGGCCGAGATATTGGCACGTTCCAGCGCGTCGCGCATGGCCAAGGCATTCATCACGGTGGCCAGCATGCCCATGTGGTCGCCGGTGACCCGATCCATGCCGGCCGCGCTCAGCGCTGCACCGCGGAACAGGTTGCCGCCGCCGATCACCAGGCCGACCTGGACGCCGATGCCGACCAGTTGGCCGACTTCCAGCGCCATGCGGTCCAGAACTTTCGGATCGATCCCGAACTCTTCCGAGCCCATCAGGGCCTCGCCGCTAAGCTTGAGTAGAATGCGTTTATAGCGAGCCTGATAACCACTGCCCTGCTGAGCCATTGCGAATCTCTCCTGCGGCGTATTTTAAAAATTCTTTGCGAGCTGTTTACAGCTGGCGTTCACTCTAGCTTGGCGCTGCTTCAGCGCCATCGGAACATGGCTTTGTAAGCCAGTTCCAAAAGGAAACCAATTAAAAATTGGTGCCCCATCTGAAAAGAGGCTGCGCGCGTAAGCGGGCAGCCTCTTCAGGGCGACAGTTAAAAAACCGTCTTATTGCTTGGCGGCAGCCAGCTGGGCAGCAACTTCTTCAGCGAAGTTGTCGACCGGCTTCTCGATGCCTTCGCCTACTTTGAAGTAGGTGAAAGAAACGATTTCTGCACCGGCTTTCTTGGCCAGTTCGCCAACCTTGATTTCAGGGTTCTTGACGAACGCCTGCTCAACCAGGCTTGCTTCAGCCAGGAACTTGCTGATACGGCCTTTGACCATGTTCTCAACAATGTTTTCTGGCTTGCCTTTGATTTTTTCTTCGTTCAGCTGCAGGAACACGGCTTTTTCGCGCTCGATAGCTTCAGCAGAAACTTCCGATGGCAGCAGGAACTCAGGGTTGCTGGCCGCTACGTGCATGGCGATGTCTTTGGCCAGCTCAACGTCGCCGCCCTTCAGAACAACCGCAACACCGATTTTGTTGCCGTGCAGGTAACCACCAACAACATCACCTTCAACGCGAACCAGGCGACGGATGTTGACGTTTTCGCCAACCTTGCCGACCAGTACCAGGCGAGCAGCTTCTTGAGCTTCGATCAGCGGAGCGACGTCAGTCAGCTTGTCGGCGAACGCTTTTTCAACGCTGGCAGCAACAAATGCCTTGAAGTCGTCCTGCAGAGCCAGGAAGTCGGTCTGCGAGTTCACTTCCAGCAGAACGGCGGATTTACCGTCTTCTTTCAGAGCGATAGCGCCTTCAGCAGCCACGTTGCCTGCTTTCTTGGCAGCCTTGATGGCGCCCGAAGCACGCATGTCATCAATGGCTTTTTCGATGTCGCCGCCAGCCTTGGTCAAGGCCTTTTTGCAGTCCATCATGCCTTCGCCAGTACGCTCGCGCAGTTCTTTGACCAACGCTGCAGTAATCTCTGCCATTTCAAAATTCCTCTTGGATAGGTTTTCAACCATTCCACCCGATCGAACGGGCGTTCAATTCTTCCCGAACCACCCTTGTTAGCAGCTGCAAGTTACAAATGATGTAAATGCGCCACCGGACAAATGGTTTTCGAGGTGGCAAAAAGGGGGCCAAGCCCCCTTTTTGCTTACTGAGTCAACGCCAAGGCGTCAGTTACTCAGCTGCAGCTGCCGGAGCTTCTTCAACGAACTGCTCGGTGCCGCCAGCAACGTGGTTGCGACCGCGGATTACTGCGTCAGCCATCGAACCCATGTACAGCTGGATAGCGCGGATTGCGTCATCGTTGCCTGGGATGATGTAGTCAACGCCTTCCGGGCTGCTGTTGGTATCGACTACGCCGATAACCGGGATGCCCAGCTTGTTGGCTTCGGTGATCGCGATGCGCTCGTGATCAACGTCGATAACGAACAGAGCGTCTGGCAGACCACCCATGTCCTTGATACCACCCAGGGAACGATCCAGCTTTTCCAGGTCACGGGAGCGCATCAGCGCTTCTTTCTTGGTCAGCTTGGCGAAAGTACCGTCTTCGGCTTGTACTTCAAGGTCACGCAGACGCTTGATGGAAGCACGGATGGTTTTGAAGTTGGTCAGCATGCCGCCCAACCAGCGGTGATCGACGTACGGCGAACCGCAACGTGCTGCTTCTTCAGCAACGATCTTGCCAGCGGAACGCTTGGTGCCGACGAACAGAATCTTGTTTTTGCCCTGGGCCAGACGCTCTACGAAAGTCAGAGCTTCGTTGAACATTGGCAGGGTTTTTTCAAGGTTGATGATGTGGATCTTGTTACGCGCGCCGAAAATGTATTTACCCATTTTCGGGTTCCAGTAACGGGTCTGGTGACCGAAGTGCACACCGGCCTTCAGCATATCGCGCATGTTGACTTGGGACATGATAGTTCCTTAATAAGTCGGGTTTGGCCTCCACGTATCCCAATGACCAACCAGCAGCATCAGCTGAAGGCACCCAGGTCATCGTGTCGACACGTGTGTGGATTTAAGCCTTTCGGGGTATCCCCGGAAAGCGGCGCATTTTATATCACAAGGCTCGCAAAAACGGAACCCGGATTCTCAATTCCTGACGCGCGCCTTTATCCGCGCCCTTGGAATCGCTCAAGAATGCGCCTATCTATAGAGAGAAGCGATGTACAGAGGCTCAGATTTGCGCTGTTCGTCTGTTAGAATCGCGTTTTTCAGGGCGGTAAAGATTGATCGCACACTGCCCATTCCGTTTTGACAAGCGCCATCGAGCGTAGAGAGAGCCTGTATGACCGTCACCCTCAAAACCCCGGAGGACATCGCAAAAATGCGTGTCGCCGGCAAACTGGCCGCCGATGTGCTGGAAATGATTGCTGAACATGTCAAGCCGGGCGTCACCACTGAAGAGCTGGACCGCATCTGCCACGACTACATCGTCAACGTGCAGCAGGCCATCCCTGCCCCGCTCAACTACAAAGGCTATCCGAAGTCGATCTGCACCTCGATCAACCACGTGGTCTGCCACGGCATCCCGAACGAGAAGCCATTGAAGGACGGCGACACGCTGAACATCGACGTCACCGTCATCAAGGACGGCTACCACGGCGACACCAGCCGCATGTTCCACGTCGGCACCGTGCCGGTCTGGGCCGAGCGCCTGTCGCAAGTGACCCAGGAATGCATGTACAAGGCCATCGAAATCGTCAAACCCGGCTGCCGCCTGGGCGACATCGGTGAAGTGATCCAGAAGCACGCCGAAAAGAACGGCTTCTCGGTGGTTCGCGAGTTCTGCGGCCACGGCATTGGCAAGGTGTTCCACGAAGAACCGCAGATCCTGCATTACGGCCGAGCCGGCACCGGCATGGAACTGAAAGCGGGCATGACCTTCACCATCGAGCCGATGATCAACCAGGGCAAGGCCGACACCAAGGTGTTGGGCGATGGCTGGACCGCGATCACCAAGGACCGCAAGCTCTCGGCCCAGTGGGAACACACCCTGGCAGTGACCGAAACCGGTTATGAGATCTTCACCCTGCGCAGCGACGACACCATCCCGCGCGTTTCGGCCTGATCCGGTCCGCACAGCTCTCAGCCTTATAGATAGGAAAGCCAATCGATGCCGCAGGTGGATCCCGAACTCTTCGACCGTGGCCAGTTCCAGGCTGAACTGGCCCTGAAGGCCAGCCCGATCGCGGCCTTCAAGAAGGCAATCCGCCAGGCGCGCGAGGTGCTCGACGAGCGCTTTCGCAGCGGCCGGGAGATTCGCCGGCTGATCGAGGATCGTGCGTGGTTCGTCGACAACATCCTGCAAAAGGCCTGGGAGCAGTTCAACTGGAGTGAAGATGCCGACATCGCGCTGGTCGCGGTCGGCGGCTACGGTCGCGGGGAATTGCACCCTTATTCCGATATCGATTTGCTGATCCTGCTGGACAGCGCCGACCACGAAGTTTTCCGCGATTCCATCGAGCGTTTTCTGACGTTGTTGTGGGACATCGGCCTGGAAGTCGGTCAGAGCGTTCGCTCGGTTGAAGAATGCGCCGTTGAAGCCCGCGCAGATCTGACGGTTGTCACCAACCTGATGGAAAGCCGCACCATCTGCGGCCCCGAGCATTTGCGCCAGCGCATGCTAGACGTCACCAGCACCGCGCACATGTGGCCGAGCAAGGAGTTCTTCCTGGCCAAGCGCGCCGAGCAAAAGGCCCGTCATCACAAGTACAACGACACCGAATACAACCTGGAACCCAACGTCAAAGGTTCGCCCGGCGGACTACGGGATATTCAGACGATTCTGTGGGTCGCCCGTCGCGAATACGGCACCCTGAACCTGCGGGCATTGGCCGGCGAAGGGTTTCTGGTCGAGAGCGAAAACGCCCTGCTGGCTTCTTCCCAGGAATTCCTGTGGAAAGTCCGCTACGCACTGCACATGCTCGCCGGCCGCTCGGAGGACCGCTTGCTGTTCGACCACCAGCGTTCGATTGCCGGCCTGCTGGGGTTCAAGGGCGATGACGCCAAGCAAGCCATCGAAAACTTCATGCAGCAGTATTACCGGGTGGTCATGAGCATCGCCCAGCTCAGCGACCTGATCATCCAGCACTTCGAGGAAGTCATCCTCGCGCCCGAAGACGAAGCGCCGCCGCAGCCGATCAACTCGCGGTTCCAGTTGCACGACGGCTACATCGAGGCGCGCAACGACAACGTGTTCCGCCGCACGCCGTTCGCCATGCTCGAAATCTTCGTGCTGATGGCCCAGCAGCCGGAAATCAAGGGCGTACGCGCCGACACCATTCGTCTGCTGCGGGAAAACCGGCACCTGATCGACGACGATTTCCGCAACGACATTCGCAATACCAGCCTGTTCATCGAACTGTTCAAGTGCAAGATCGGCATTCACCGCAACCTGCGGCGGATGAACCGTTACGGCATCCTCGGCCGCTATTTGCCGGAGTTCGGCTTCATTGTCGGGCAGATGCAGCACGACCTGTTTCACATCTATACGGTCGACGCGCACACCCTGAACCTGATCAAGCACCTGCGTAAGTTGCAGTACACGCAAGTGTCGGAAAAATTCCCGCTGGCCAGCAAGCTCATGGGCAAGCTGCCCAAGCCCGAGCTGATCTACCTCGCCGGCCTGTACCACGACATCGGCAAGGGCCGGCATGGCGATCACTCGGAAATCGGCGCAGTGGACGCCGAAGCCTTTTGCCAGCGCCATCAATTGCCGATCTGGGACAGCCGCCTGATCGTCTGGCTGGTGCAGAACCATCTGGTGATGTCGACCACCGCCCAGCGCAAGGACTTGTCCGACCCGCAGGTGATCCATGATTTCGCGCAGATCGTCGGTGACGAAACCCGCCTGGATTACCTGTACGTGCTGACCGTCGCCGACATCAACGCCACCAACCCGACGCTGTGGAATTCCTGGCGCGCCAGCCTGCTGCGCCAGCTCTACACCGAGACCAAGCGTGCGTTGCGTCGCGGCCTGGAAAACCCGGTGGATCGCGAAATGCAGATCCGCCAGACCCAGAGCGCCGCCCTGGACATTCTGGTACGCGGCGGCAACGACCCCGACGACGTCGAGCAGTTGTGGTCGCAACTGGGCGATGACTATTTCCTGCGTCACACCGCCGGCGATGTGGCCTGGCACACCGATGCGATCCTGCAGCAGCCGGCCGATGGCGGCCCGCTGGTGCTGATCAAGGAAACCACCCAGCGCGAGTTCGAGGGCGGTACGCAGATCTTCATCTACGCGCCGGACCAGCACGACTTCTTCGCCGTGACCGTGGCCGCGATGGACCAGCTCAACCTGAACATTCACGACGCCCGGGTCATCACCTCCAGCAGCCAGTTCACCCTCGACACCTACATCGTGCTCGACACTGACGGCGACTCGATTGGCGATAACCCGGCGCGGGTCAAACAGATTCGCGAAGGCCTGACCGAAGCCCTGCGCAACCCGGACGATTACCCGACGATCATCCAGCGTCGCGTACCGCGCCAGCTCAAGCATTTCGCGTTTGCACCTCAGGTGACGATCCACAACGACGCCCAGCGCCCGGTGACGGTGCTGGAGCTCAGCGCCCCGGATCGCCCAGGGTTGTTGGCGCGAATCGGCACGATTTTTCTGGAATTCGACCTGTCATTGCAGAACGCCAAGATCGCCACGCTCGGCGAGCGTGTGGAAGACGTGTTCTTCATTACCGACGCCAACAACCAACCGTTGTCTGACCCACTGTTGTGCAGCCGTTTGCAGGATGCGATCGTCGAACAGCTCAGTGTCAGCCAGGAACCCGATATCAAACTGTCGCGCATAAGCATTTGAATTGGCCGGCTCTTTGTAGGAGCTGGCTTGCCAGCGATGGACTTGAAGGCCCCGCGCTTACCCGATAAGCACGCGTCATCGTTAACGACCATCGCCGGCAAGCCAGCTCCTACACAGGGCAGGCAGGCCTCCACATTGAACGAGATCTACCGATGAACAACGCTCTGTCCCAGTTGCAGCCTTATCCGTTCGAGAAGCTCCGCGCCCTGCTCGGCAGCGTCACGCCAAACCCGGACAAGCGCCCTATCGCGCTGTCCATCGGCGAGCCGAAGCACCGTTCGCCAAGCTTTGTCGCCGAAGCCCTGGCAAGCAATCTGGACCAGATGGCCGTGTATCCGACCACCCTCGGCATTGCGGCCCTGCGTGAAGCCATCGCCGCGTGGTGCGAACGCCGCTTCAACGTGCCGAACGGCTGGCTCGACCCGGCGCGCAACGTACTGCCGGTGAACGGCACCCGCGAAGCGCTGTTCGCGTTCACCCAGACCGTGGTCAACCGTGGCGACGACGCCCTGGTGGTCAGCCCGAACCCGTTCTATCAGATCTATGAAGGTGCCGCGTTCCTCGCCGGCGCCAAGCCGCATTACCTGCCGTGCCTGGACGAGAATGGCTTCAATCCGGATTTCGATGCCGTTTCCCCGGACATCTGGAAGCGTTGCCAGATCCTGTTCCTGTGCTCGCCGGGCAACCCGACCGGCGCGTTGATCCCGGTCGAAACCCTGAAAAAGCTGATCGCCCTGGCCGACGAGCACGACTTCGTGATCGCTGCGGACGAGTGCTACAGCGAACTGTATTTCAACGAACAAACCCCGCCCGCCGGCCTGCTCAGCGCCTGCGCGGAACTGGGCCGCAAGGACTTCAAACGCTGTGTGGTGTTCCACAGCCTGTCCAAGCGCTCCAACCTGCCGGGCCTGCGTTCGGGTTTCGTGGCCGGTGATGCCGACATTCTCAAAGGCTTCCTGCTGTACCGCACCTACCACGGCTGCGCGATGCCGGTTCAGACTCAACTGGCCAGCGTTGCTGCGTGGAATGACGAAGTGCATGTGCGCGCCAACCGTGCGTTGTATCGCGAGAAGTACGACGCGGTGTTGGAAATCCTCGGCCCGGTGATGGACGTGCAGCGCCCGGATGGCGGTTTTTACCTGTGGCCGAATGTTGAAGGTGATGACGAGGCGTTCTGCCGCGATCTGTTCGTCGAAGAACACGTGACCGTGGTGCCTGGCTCTTATCTGTCCCGTGACGTTGACGGTGCGAATCCGGGTGCCGGTCGGGTGCGTATGGCGCTGGTTGCGCCGCTGGCCGAGTGTGTGGAAGCCGCTGAACGCATCCGCGCCTTCATCCAGCGCCGCAAATAACCACAAACCTGTAGGTGCCGGCTTGCCGGCACGAGCGACGCTATTTCACCTGCCCCAGATTGGCTTCGCTCAAGTCCAGCTCCCCCAGCACCTCGCGCAACACGTCATCACCAATCTGGTGGTGACGGCTGAGCTTATACAACTCCAGGCGTTGCGCCCGCAGCGCCTTCAAGCGCAGACGCCGCTCCAGCAGGTCCATCTGAAACGCCAGCGCCTGGGCTTCCGCCGAATCGTTGAACACCTCCAGTTGATGCCGATACTCGGACATGATCCGTGCCTTGAGTTCGACAGCGAGCGCCGCCTGGGCGGCGTCCTGCGGATTGGCCTCTTCGGTTTCGAGCGCATGAATGGCGGCTTCGGCGGTCTTGCGCCAGGCATCGCGTACTTCACTGCGACGTTTGTCGTCAGGGCTCTTCTCGATGCCGCGCAGCAGCAATGGCAATGCAATACACGCGGCAATCAGCGACAGCAGAATGACCCCGGCCGCGATGAAAATCAGCAGATCGCGCTCAGGAAACGCCTCATTCCCCATCAGTATCGGCACTGACAACACACCCGCCAGCGTCACCGCTCCGCGCACCCCGCCGACGGTCAACAACCAGCAGGAGCGCGCCGTCGGCACTTGCGTCATTTCGCCCTTGCCGCGCCAGCGACGCAGCAGCCCCGACAATCGCCAGATGCTCTGCACCCAGACAAACCGCAACACCACCAACACCAGGAAAATCGCCACCACGTCGAGGCAGCGATACAGCAGCGTTGGCCACAACGACGTTTCGTGGCTGGCCACGGCTTTGATGATGTCCGGCAACTGCAAACCCAGCAGCAGGAAGATCAGCCCGTTAAACGCGAACTCCAGCAGTGACCAGACGCTGCGGTTGAGCAGTCGGGTGCTGGTCTGGCGCGGCAGCAGATCGAGCCAGCTCTGCATCATCCCGGCCGCCACGGCAGACAGAATCCCCGAGCCCCCCAGGCGTTCGGCCAGCACGTAAGCCGCAAACGGCAGCAACAACATGAAGACCACGTGAGTCGCCGGATCATCCCAACCGCGAGCAATCATCCACGAGCGCAAACGCCCGACCAGCCAGCTCAACGCAACACCGACCGCCAGGCCACCAACCGCCACCAACACAAATGTCAGACTGGCGTTGGCCAGCGAGAACACCCCGGTCACCGCCGCGACCAGGGCGAACTTGAAGGTCACCAGGCCCGACGCGTCATTCATCAGCGCCTCGCCCTGCAACATGTGCATCAGTGGTGTCGGCAGTCGGTTTTGAGAAATCGCCGAGACGGCCACGGCATCCGTCGGCGACAACACCGCCGCCAGGGCAAAGGCCACCGGCAGCGGAATGCTCGGCAACAACCAATGAATGAAGTAACCCGCACCGACGACGGTAAACAGCACCAGGCCGACCGCCAAGGTCAGGATCGGCCCCCGCAGTCGCCAAAGCTCGCGCTTGGGCATGCGCCAGCCGTCGGAGAACAGCAGCGGCGGCAGAAACAAAAACAGAAACAATTCCGGGTCAAGGGCGACGTGCAAACCGAGCGTCGGCCAGGCCAGCAAGGCGCCGGCACCGATTTGCACCAGCGGCAATGGCAACGGGATCACGCGTCCGACCAGGCGCGAAACACTGACCAGCATCAACAGGATCAGGACGGTGTAGGCGGTTTGCATAAAGCGCGGTTCCCGGACAATCGACAGCATTGAAGTGCCATATTAGCCGCTTAGACTGCGGGTTGACCGTTGTACCAATGTCGCAGGCTGTCGCCAGTCTCGAAAAAACCCCAAACCCTGTAGGAGCCGAGCTTGCTCGCGAAAGCGGCAGGTCAGCCACTATCAATGT